>JARRLN010000034.1 GCA_037386965.1 Nitrospirota bacterium | reverse complement strand
GGTGGTGGACGCCGCTCACCTCGGGCAGCTCTTCCTCTTTTTCGAGCTGGCCACGGCGTTCGCCGGATGCCTCTACGGAGTCAACGCCTTCAACCAGCCCGGCGTGGAGGAGGGGAAGAACTTCACCTACGGCATGATGGGCCGGGAGGGCTACGGGGAGAAACGGGCCGAGGTGCTTGAGTCCCGGAAGAAGAAGGTATGGAAGGCATGAGGGACGGCCTTTTTCTGCCGCGGCGCTGAGAGGGCGGCGTCGGCCGTTTCTCGATGGGCTTCATGTCCCTTGGGCGTCATGACGGCACCGGGACGTGATGCGCACCCGGAGTGCCGGCACCCGGAGTGCCCGCCGGCACCCGAAATCGGCGGAAAAAGCCCGATTTTTCCTGCATGCTCTCCAACACCCCCGGCCCGGCCCTCAAAAAAAGCTTGCACCCTGAAAAAAATTTATATATTATATTGCATGTTGCGCCTCCAACACCCCCGGCCCGGCCCTCAAAAAAAGCTTGCACCCTGAAAAAAATTTATATATTATATTGCATGTTGCGCCATAAGGTTGAAGAAGTACTTGAAAAGATTCGAGAAGGACTGAAGGCCGAAGGCGGAGACATCGAGCTTGTGGACGTCCGGGACGGGGTTGTGTATGTCAGGCTCATCGGGGCTTGCAGCACCTGTCCCATGTCGGAGCTGACCATGAAAAACTGGGTGGAGACGAACCTCAAGAAGGAGGTCCCGGAGATAGAGGCGGTCAGGGCGGTATGAGACCAAGGGGCGTTCCCGGGGCTGCTTTCCTCCTGGTTGTTCTGGTGAGCCTGCTTTCGGCTTTTTCTTTTCCGGCCGGGGCGGCCGGTTCGCCGGCCACGGTGCGGGAGGTCCGCTACTGGTCGAGCCGGGCTTATACCCGGGTGGTGGTGGAGCTTGACCGCTCCACGTCATACGTCCATAACAGGCTCAAGAGCCCGGACCGCCTCTACATCGATTTCAAGGGGACGGAGGCCGCGGAGAATGCCCAAAAGAACATAGCCGTCAAGGACGGCCTCCTCAGGAGGGTCCGCTCTTCGCAGTACGACGACCGGACGGTCAGGGTGGTGCTGGACCTGGCGGAGGTGGAGCACGTCAAGGTCTTCGAATTGAGCGACCCGCCCCGCGTGGTGATAGACGTCTTCGGCAAGCCCGAAACAATGAGGAAGCACCGGGTCGTCCTGGACCCCGGGCACGGAGGAAAGGACCCGGGGGCCATCGGCCCGGGAAGGCTCATGGAGAAGGACGTCGTCCTTGACGTAGCCCGGCGGGTCAAGCACATTCTTGAGCGGAGGAAACACTACGAGGTCTTCCTCACCCGGGACGGCGACAGGTTCCTTTCCCTGGAGGAGCGCACCGTCCTTGCCAACAAGAAGGGCGCCGACCTGTTCGTCTCCGTCCATGCCAACGCCAACCGGAGCAGGCGCCTCCGCGGACTGGAGACCTATCTTCTGAACTGGACGGACGACCGCGAGGCGATGAAGGTGGCCGCGCGGGAGAACCGGATAACCCTGAAGCGCATGGAGGAGAGGCGCTCGGAGGTGGGCCTCATCCTGGCTTCCCTGGAGCTTCAGAACAAGAGGGACGAGTCGCTGAAGCTCGCCCACTTCATCCAGGACTCCACGCTGGATTCCCTCACGAGCCGGTACGCCCGCGTAGAGGACAACGGGGTGAAGCAGGCCCTCTTCTATGTTCTTTTCGGCGCGCATATGCCTTCCGTTCTCGTGGAAATCTCCTACATAACCAACCGCGAAGAGGCCGCCCGGCTCAGGACGGCCTCCTACCGCGAGCAGCTCGCCCGGGGCATCGCCCGGGGAATCGAGGAATACTTCACCAAGCCCGCGGCCCCCAACACCTTCGCCCGGAGGTAGCGGCGTGGCGGGCGCGGGCCTGACCCTCCTTCTCAGAAACTGCACTGTCTACGACGGAACGGGCTCTCCGCCTTTTCGCGCCCAGGTCGGCGTAGCCGGGGAGCGCATCGCCTGGGTGGGGCCGGGGAATGCGGGAGAGGCCGAGCGCGTCCTGGACCTGGACGGACTTGCCCTCACGCCGGGTTTCATCGACGTGCACAGCCACTCCGATTTCACCCTCCTGGCAGACCCCCGCGGGGAGGGCAAGGTGCTTCAGGGAGTGACCACCGAGATAAACGGAAACTGCGGCCTCTCCGGAGGCCCTCTTCTCGGGGAGGCCCGCGCCCAGAGAGAGGGCGACCTTGAGGAGTACGGCATCACCCAGCGGTGGGAGGCACTGGCAGAGTACCTCGACCTCCTGGAGAAGGCCGCCCCCGCCCTCAATGTGGCCACGCTGGTGGGACAGGGCAACATCCGGGCGTCGGTGATGGGCTTTGTGCGGCGCGAGCCGAGACCGGCGGAGATGGAGGCGATGAAGGCCCTCCTTGCCCAGTGCCTCAGGGAGGGCGCCCTGGGGCTTTCCACCGGCCTCATCTATCCCCCGGGGGCTTTCACCGGCACCGGGGAGCTCATCGCGCTTTCGGCCGCGGGGGCGGAGTTCCCGGGCTTTCTCTATGCCACCCACATGCGAAGCGAAGGGGAGAGGCTCCTGCCTGCTTGCCGACTCCATCGCCGCGGGCGGGCGCGTGACGGCGGACCGCTACCCCTACCCCGCGGGCTCCACGGACCTGGACGCGGTCCTTCCCTCCTGGTGCTACGAAGGAGGCAACGCGGAGGAGCTGCGCCGTCTCCGGGACCCCTCACTGAGGGAAAAAATCAAGGCCGGGATGCCGGCCGGAAACTGGGACCAGGTGGTGATAAGCAGCGTGGAGACCGGGAAGAACCGCTGGATGCAGGGCAGGAGTATCGAAGAGGTGGCCCGCACGCACGGCCTCGAGCCCCGGGAGTGCGTCCTCACGCTTCTCCTTGAGGAGTCCCTCCGGGTGGGGGCCATCTTTCATTCCATGAGCGAGGAGAACCTTCGGATGTTCCTTTCCCTGCCCTTCGTCATGGTGGGCACGGACGGCTCCGCCCGCTCCCGGGGAGGCCCCACGGAGAAGGGCAGGCCCCATCCCCGCGGGTTCGGCTCCTTCCCCCGTTACCTGTCCTTCGGCGCCCCGGGCCTCCCGGAGGCGATACGCCGCATCACCCTCCTGCCGGCCCGGACCTTTGGACTTGCCGGAAGGGGCGCCGTCCGGGAGGGGACCTTCGCCGACCTGGTGGCCTTCGACCCGGAGAGGCTCAGGGACAGGGCGACGTTCGAGGAGCCCTTTCTGCCGCCCGAGGGCATGGCATACGTGGTGGTAAACGGCGTGGTGGCCGCCGAGGAGGGCCGCCTTACCGGAGCGCGCGCGGGCCGGGTGCTCAGGAGAAGCGCCGCGCGATAGCCCGACGGGTTCAAAGAAGGCGGAATTCGTGCGATAATAGGCCGGGTTTTGCCGGAACACGCCCGAAGGAGGCTCGCTCGCCGTGCCCATCGGCAACTTTTACGGTTTCACGCTCATAGTCCTCATCCTCATCCTCGGGTTCCTGGGGTTCGCGGTCATGAGGCCCTTCCTTTCGCCCATAGCCTGGGCGGGGGTGCTCTCGATACTTTTCTATCCGCTTTACGATTTCCTCAGGCGTCGGCTGCACTTCAGGTCCGTGGCCTCCGTGGCCACCCTCCTGGTCATTCTTGTCCTCATCCTGGGCCCTTTCTCCTACATATCCTTCCTGCTGGCGCAGGAGATTTCGCAGATGGTGGACTACCTGGAAGCGGGCAAGATAGCGAGCGTGCTGGACGTCCTGAAACTCCCCGGCATAGCCTGGCTGGTGGACCGGGTGAAGGAATTGCTGGACATGCAGGAGGCGGACATCGGGAAGCTCCTGGTGCAGAACCTTGCCGCGGCGGGCCGCCAGCTGCTGGGGCAGGTGGGCATGGGCGTGCGCAACGTGCTGGGCGTCGCCCTGAACTTCGTTTTCATGTCCCTGACCATTTTCTTCTTCCTTCGGGACGGCTCGCAGTACCTGGAGCACCTCAGGAGCTACCTGCCCTTCCCGCCGGAGCAGCGGGACCGCCTGGAGAGGCAGGTCAAGGACATGGTTATCTCCACGATGTACGGCGGCGTGGTAGTGGCCGTGGTGCAGGGCCTCCTTGCGGGCACTACGTACTATTTTCTGGACGTGCCCTCTCCGGTCGTCTGGGGAATCGCCACCTCCATCATGAGCTTCGTGCCCATGCTCGGAGCCTTCTCGGTATGGGGCCCCATCGTCGTCTACCTGTTCGTGAAAGGAGCCGTCGTCAACGCAATCATCCTTTTTATCGTCGGGGCGTGCGTCATCAGCGTCGTGGACAACGTCTTGAGACCCATCATCGTCGGCGAGCGCGTCAAGATGCCCACCGTCCTCATCTTCTTCAGCGTCCTCGGAGGGATAAAGCTCTTCGGCCTGATAGGCCTCATCATGGGCCCCATGAGCGTTGCGCTGTTCATCTCTGTGTTCGAGATATTCCGCCATTTCGGAGAAAGGCAGCATGGGGCCGGGGCACGGGGAGAGGGGGGAGGCGGAGGCTCGTGAGCCAAGGCCGGGTTCTTCCCGGCTGGCAAGAAGCCCCGCGCTTTCGCCCGTGGGCGCCGATGGGCTAAAATAGCGCGTGCCGCCGCCTCTGTTTCGCATACTCCGGAGGGCTCTTCTCGTGGCGCTGGCCGCGGCGCTTCTGGCGTGCTCGACCCAGAACCGCGAGCCGGGCTATGTGTACTTGCGCCTGAACAGCAACCCCACCACGCTGGACCCCGCCCTGGTGGTGGACGTCGCGGGCGGCTCCATCGCGGCCAAGTTGTTTAACGGCCTGGTCCGGCTCGATGAGGACCTGAAGCCGGTGCCGGACCTGGCCCAGAGCTTCACGGTCTCCCCGGACGGCCTGCGCTACAGGTTCAGGCTGAGAAAGGGCGTGACCTTTTCCTCGGGGCGCGAGGTAAAGGCCTACGACTTCAAGTACTCCTTCGAGCGCGTCCTGGACCCCGCGACGCGCTCGCCCAATACGTGGATATTCGACAAGATAGCGGGGGCCCGCGCGTACATGGAGGGCAAGGCCCGGGAGGTCAAGGGCATCAGGGTGCTGGACGACTACACCCTCGAGATTCGCCTGAAGAGGCCCTTTTCTCCTTTTCTCGGGCTCCTGACCATGACGCCGGCCTACGTGGTCCCCATGGAGGTGGTGCTCAACTGGGGGCCCGAGTTCTCAAGCCACCCGGTGGGCACCGGCCCCTATGTGCTCAAGGAGTGGCGGAGCAACCGGCGCCTCACCCTCCGGGCGCGAAAGGACTATTTCGCCACGCCCCCCCGGGTGAAGGGCATCGTCTACAGGGTCATCCCCGAGGAGCTTACCGCCGTGGCGGAATTCGACCTCGGAAACCTCGACGTCCTCACCATCCCGGCCTCGGCATATTCGCGCTATCGGAAGTCGCCCCGCTGGCGGGGGCTCATCGCCTCCCAGAAGGGCTTGAACACCTATTACCTGGGCATCAATTGCACCCACCCTCCCTTCGACTCCCCCGCGGTGCGCCGGGCCCTCAACCAGGCCATCGACAGGAAGAAGATACTGGAGACCTTCTACGAGGGACGGGGGCGCCTGGCCTCGGGCCCCGTGCCCGACGTGCTGAGGGCCTGGGACCCGCCTGAGGGATACAAGACGGACATCGAGGCCGCACGCGCCGTCTTCCGTGAGAGCGGGGCCACGAAGAGGGAGATTTCGTTTTATATCACCGCCGACCAGGAGGTGGTGGACATGGCCGAGGTCATCCAGGCCTACCTCCGGAAGGCGGGCCTCAAGGTGCGCATCACGCAGCTTGAGTGGAGCGCGTACAAGGAGGCCCTGAACAAGGGAGAGGCCGACCTTTTCTGGTTGAGCTGGTGGGCCGATTATCCCGACCCGGAGAACTTCCTCTTCCCGCTGTTTCATTCGAGCAACCACGGGCCTGCCGGAAACAGGGTCTTCTACACCAACCCCGAGGTGGACGGGCTCATCGAGGCCGGGCAGCATGCCGCCAGTGAGAAAGAGCGCAACCGGGCATACGAGAAGGCCGAGCGCATCATCGTCAAGGACGCCCCCTGGGTCTTTTTCTGGCACCGGACGGACTATACCGTGCGGCAGCCCTGGGTCTCCAACTATCGCATCTACCCCGTCTACAGTATGGACAAGGGGCTGGACATCGCCCTTTAGGGAGGGGAACCCGTGAAGCTCCTCATGTTCTACGTGCACGAATGGTGGTACAGGACGGCGGCGAAAAGCCTCGAGGATGTGCCCGACGTCCGGAAGGAGGAGTCCGTGGCGGATGCCGCCGTAATCTTCTTCCACGTGGAGGCGGAGGACGAGGCCCGCGGGGAAGGCGTCCTTCGGAAGTTCCTCAAGAACACGAAGTGGCTTGCGGGCAAGTTCGGCACGCGGACCGTCGTCCTTCATTCGTTCAACCACCTAGGGACGAGCAAGTCCTCCCCCGAGTTCGCCCGCTCCCTGGTCCAGCAGGCGGAGGAGCGGCTGACCGGGGCCGGGTACACCGTGGTGCGTACCCCCTTCGGGTACTTCAACGAATTCAGGATGCATGTGGCCGGTGACTCCCTGGCCAAGGTATTCAAGGAGTTCTAGGGTGCCCACAGGCACTCCGGTGCCAGCGGGCACACTTAAAGGGCCAGTGAGTCTATCGCCCTCCTGCCGGTTTCCAGGTCGAAGGGCTGCTTGACCAGGGGGGTGCCGGCGAGCACGGGAAAACGCTCTTCCATGGCGGGCCGCCCGGGGTTCCGGTAGAGGACGCCCACGGGTATCTCCTCGCCCCAAATAAGCGCGGTCTCGAAGGCGTTGAGCCTGTCCTCGGGGTCGTAGTCCTCGCCCACGGGCTTTACCCTCTTGCGGTACCAGTCGTAGGTGTTGACCTTGTTGAAGGTGACGCAGGGCTGGAAGATGTCCAGGAGCGCGAAACCCTTGTGCGCGATGGCCGCCTTCATCATTTCAGTCAGGTGCTCCATGTCCCCGACGAAGCTCCGGGCCACGAGCCCGGCGTCCATCGCCACGGCCAGGGCCACGGGGTTCAACTGCTCCGAAGGCACCCCGAAGGGCTGGGTCTTGGTGACGGTCCCCTCGGCGGTGGTCGGGGAGGCCTGGCCCTTGGTGAGGCCGTAGATCTGGTTGTCGTGGACGAGGAGAGTGATGTTGGGGTTTCTGCGCATGGCGTGCAGGAAGTGGTTTCCCCCCTCGCCGTAACAGTCCCCGTCGCCGGCCTCGGCGATGACGACCATCTCGTGGTTTGCCAGCCGGGCCGCGGTGGCCACGGGCAGGGTGCGCCCGTGCAGGCCGTTGAAGGTGTTGCACTGCATGTAGTGAGGGGTCTTGCCCGACTGTCCGATGCCCGAGACCACCAGGACCTGGTGCGGCTCGAGCCCCAGCTCCACCAGCGCACGCTTGAGGCTCCGCAGTATCCCGAAATTCCCGCAGCCCGGGCACCACGCCGGCGTCTGTCCCTTGTAGTCCTTAATGTCCGGCATCCAGAGCCCCGAGGACGTAGCCGACGGAAAACGGCCGCCCGTCGTACCGCTTGATTATCTCGTTGAAGGTGAAGCCCGTCTCCATGGTAATGTACCGGCTGAACTGCGCGGTGGCGTTCATCTCCACGCAGACGGTCCGCCGAGCCGCCTTGAGCCTGTCGAGCCAGTCGCCTGAGGGCAGGGGGAAAATCTCCGTGAAGCAGAGCATGGCGGCCCTGGTCCCCCGCGCATTCAGGGCGTCCACCGCCTCCCTGAGCACGCCGCAGCTGGAGCCCCATCCCGCCAGCAGGAGCTCGGGGTCCTCGCTTCCGTAGGGCTCCGGCCCCTTCATCTCCTCGGCGATATGCGCCCATTTCCTGAAGACGCGCTTTTCCACCATCTTTCGGCGGAGGCCGCCGTCCTCGATGATATGGCCCTCTTCGTCGTGCTCGTCGCTGTCGGTGACCACCACGTGGGGAGCATCCCCCGGCACGGCCAGCGGCGAGACCCCCGATTCGGTCAGGGCGTGGCGCTTGTACTGGGCGAGCTTCCGGAACTCCTCGCCCCGTACGCGGTAGTCGGTGTAAACGAGTGTATCCGTATTCATCTTCTCATAGGTCCACTGCGAGTCCCCCAGGTACTGGTCGAACAGCACGAAGGCCGGTATCTGGTATTTCTCGGCCAGGTCGAAGGCCTTGTTGGTCAGAAGCACCGCCTGCTCGGGCGTTCCCGGGGCGAAGATGACGCGGGGGAACTCTCCGTGCCCCGCGTGCATCACGAAGAGCAGGTCCCCCTGCTCGGTGCGCGTGGGAAGGCCCGTGGCGGGCCCCGGCCGCATGCCTATGGTTATCACCACCGGGGTCTCGGTCATGCCGGCCAGGGCGAGGCCCTCCGCCATCAGGGCGAACCCCCCGCCGGAACTGCCGGTCATGGCCCGCACCCCGCCAAAGGACGCGCCCAGGGCCAGTTGAAGCGCGGCTATCTCGTCCTCCGCCTGCTCCACCACGATGCCGTACTCCTTGGCGTGGGCGGCCATGGTGTTCAGCACACCCGTGGAAGGCGTCATGGGATAGGCCGCGTAGAACTTGCATCCGGAGGCCACGGCCCCCAGCCCCACGGCGGTGACTCCGTCGATGACGAGTTTCGGCGGCCCCACGGGCTTCTCCGGCGCGAAGGAGCACTGCGGGCACTTCTCCCTGGCATAGTCGTATCCGGCCCGTGCGGCGTCGATGTTGCCCCGGACGACCTGCTCTCCCTTTTTCCGGAAGCGCGCCCCGAGGAGGTCCAGAAGGGGCGAAAGGTCCATGCCCAGCATTCCCATGACCGCACCCACGGCCACCACGTTGGCCATGATGGGGCTTCCCCCTTTCTCTACGGCTAACCGTTCGAAGGGGACGTGCACGAGCCCGGGGTCGCCTTCGGCCTCGCCCGTCATCTTGAGGCTCTCGGCATCCAGAATGAATATCCCCCGCTCGGTGAGCTCGGGCTTGTGCAGGCCCAGGCTTGCCTTGTCCAGGCCCACTACGATGTCCACCTTCTCCCTGCTGGAGGTGGCCCGCCCGGTGCTGATGCGGAGCTGGTAGAAGTTGTGCCCGCCCCGCACGCGGCTCTCGTAATCCTGGTGGGCGAAGACGTGGTAGCCCGCCGTGCCTGCGACCTCGGCCAGAAGGCCTCCCACCGTCTGTATGCCCTGTCCCGCCTCGCCGCCTATCTTGACCGAATAGTCCACACGTCTTCTCCACACCCCGGGCTAGGCCCAGGGCGTCCCCCCGTCCACGATGCTGTGCTCCTCCCACATGAACCAGTTGCCCGTGTCGGTGAGGAACGAAAGGGTGTTGGAGAAGATTTCGTAGTGCTGCTGTTCTTCCTTGACCAGCCGTGCGAAGAGGTCCCTGCTCTTGGGGTCGGGGGCCTCCCTGGACATCTTCGCGTAGTAGTCGTAGCTCTCCTGCTCCATCCGCATGGCCATGGTGAGGGCCTCTATCTCGTCGGTGGTGGCCCGCACCTGCTGCTGCATCTGGTCCTTCATCTGCTGGAAGACCGTTCTTATCTCAGCCATGGGGTTGACGTCCTTGTGGGACAGGTGCATCCCCTTCAAGAGGGCGTTGAGCATGTCTATGTGGCGCCTTTCGTCGTCGGCGATGGAGAGGAACATCTTCTTGCCGACCGGATGGTCCGTCCTGTCGGCGGCCTTCGTATAGAACTCGACGGCGTCTGTTTCCATCTTGAGGGAAATGTCTATGGCGTCCATGAAGCACCTCTCTTTCTATTCCGAAAGCTTCTCGAATTCTTCCTTGGGAGCCCCGCACACGGGGCACACCCAGTCCTCGGGAAGGTCTTCAAAAGGGATTCCCGGCTCCACGCCCCCGTCGGGGTCTCCGGCTTCCGGGTCATAGATGTAGCCGCAAACGGTGCATCTCCATTTTTCCATGCATTCCTCCGCGAATGTTTATATAGACATTAAAGGAAAAAATAAGCGTTGTCAACAAATCCGGCCCCTTCCTCCGCCGCTGCGCGCGGGGCGGCTCCCGAGCCGCTACGCTCTTCCCGGACAGGCTAAAAACGTAATAAAGATAATGCCTTAGGCGAAGAAGTCGGGCTCCGTGCCCGTTTGAATTTCCCCGCCCCCATCTGCTATTCTTTCGGGGTGGAAGACGCCGACCAGAAGAAGGCCGTCCTGGAGGCTCTGCTTTTTCTCTCCGGAGAGCCCGTCACGCTCCAGGAGCTGAAGGCCGCCGCGGACCTCTCGGAGACGGAGGTCCGGGACCTGATGGACGACCTCGTATCGGAGTACGCCGAGCGGAGAGGAGGCATCCTCATCGGCAGGGTGGCCCAGGGCTACCAGATGCATACGAACCCCGCCCAGAGCGAGCTCCTGGCCCGCATCCGGGGCGGGGTGAAGTCCCAGAAGCTCTCGGCCGCCGCGCTGGAGAGCCTTTCCATCGTTGCGTACCGGCAGCCCATCACCAAGGCCGAGATAGAGGAAATCCGCGGGGTCAACTCCGACGGCGTGGTGAAGTCCCTCCTGGAAAAGCACCTTGTCAAGATCGTCGGCAAGAAGGAGGCCCCCGGAAAGCCCATCCTCTACGGGACCACCCGGGAGTTTCTCCAGTATTTCGGCCTGAACGACCTCTCCGAGCTGCCCACCCTCAAGGACATGGAGCGCGAAGAGGCCGCCTGACAGACCAGTCTGTTCTCGGCGACCAGTCGCACGGACCAGTCCGTTTTTAGGGACCAGTCCGCTCTCGGGAACAGTTCCCTGGGGACCAAGGGGGGGTCCTTACCGGTGCCGACCCTTTTCCCGCCGCTTGGTCTTCTGGCATTCTTTCCTTATTATCCGGTAACATAATGTCCGGAGGGTGATGTCTCTGTGAACACAAATATGAAGGCTTCGGCGGCGCTCCGCGCCCTGCTGCCTGCCGCGGCTTTTGTGGTCGTCGTGGCCGGGATGCAGCAGGCCGCTCCCATACTGGTGCCCCTTCTGCTGGCCGTGTTCATCTCCGTGGTGAGCATACCGCCCCTTTTCTGGTTCCAGAGAAGGGGCTTGCCCCGGGGGTTTGCGGTCCTCGTGGTCGTGGCCGTCATCGTGGTGGCCATGGTCCTCATGGGCCACGTGGTCAGCAGGTCGGCGGCCGACTTCGTGGGGTCGCTGCCCACGCTCCTGGAGGGCCTGGACGAGAGGCTTCAGGCGTTGCTCTCCTGGCTTGGCCAGAGGGGCGTGGACACCGCGGGCCTGGGCTTCTCGGGGGCCCTGGACCCCGCCTCCGTGATGCGCCTGGCGGGCAAGGTGCTCCGGGGACTGAGCGGCGTTCTCACCAATGCGTTCCTCATCATCGTCATGGTGGTCTTCATCCTGCTTGAGGCCTCCAGCTTCCCGGCGAAGCTCCGGGCCACCTCGGACGACCCGGACACCTCGCTGGGCTACTACAGGATATTCCTCATAAACGTGCAGAGGTACATCGCCATCAAGACTCTTATGAGCCTCTTGACCGGCGCGGCCGTGACGGGGCTGCTCCTGGTTATGGGGGTAAGCTACCCCTTCCTCTGGGGGCTCCTGGCGTTTCTGCTCAATTACGTCCCCACCCTCGGCTCCATCGCGGCCTCGGTGCCGGCCATCCTCGTGGCCCTCATCGAGCTGGGGGCCGGAGCCGCATTCCTCACCGCAGGGGGCTACCTGGCGGTCAACATAGGCATCAGCAATTTCGTGGAGCCCCGGGTGATGGGCCGGGAACTAGGCCTCTCGGCGCTGGTCGTCCTGCTTTCGCTGGTCTTCTGGGGGTGGATCTTCGGCGTGGTGGGGATGCTGCTGGCCGTCCCCCTTACCATGACGGTCAAGATAGCCCTGGACAGCAATGCCGAGACCCGGTGGCTGGCCCTCCTGCTGGGCTCCGAGGCGGAGGCCCAGAAGGCGGCCTCCGTTTCAGCCCCGGCAAGCGCCGAGGCGAAGCGCTTTCCGAAGGAGAGCACCCCCTAAGGGGCGGCCTCCCACATCACCTTTCCCATGTCCGACGTGTCATACCCGCCCATGGCCTCCACGGCCTCCCGAAAGCCCGCGTCTTCCCGGATGACCGAAAGGAGCGCCCGAACAAGAGGGAAGTCCAGAAGCTCCGAGGGGATGGCCAGGTCGTATCTCTCCCGGGCCACCGGGATGAAGTCCAGTCCCAGGGCCCGGGCCGCCGAGAGAACGCCCAGGCCCGCGTCGGCTACGCCCGTAAGGACGGCCGAGGCCACCGCGGTGTGGGTGTATTCCTCCCGCCCGTACCCCTGCACCTCCTGCGGGGAGATGCCCAGCTCCCGGAGGTGCTTGTCCAGGAGAAGCCGCGTGCCGGCCCCGCGCTGCCGGTTGATGTAGGTCACGTCCTTGCGGGCGATGTCCTTAAATCCCCCGATACCCTTGGGATTGCCTGGAAGCACCATCAGCCCCTGCTCGCGGTGGACGAGGTTTATGAGGGTTATGCGCTTCTCCGGCAGGAGCCTCCTCAAGAAAGGAACGTTGTACTCTCCCGACTCCTCGTCCAGCAGATGTGTGGGGGCCAGATGGGCCTCCCCTTTCCTGAGTGCCATGAGCCCGCCCATGGAGCCCACGTGGGCCGAAGACAGGGAGTACCGCGGATACCGCTTCCTGAGGGCGTTTGCCAGGACGTCCATGCTCTGGTCGTGCGAGCCGATGGAGACCAGTGTTCTTTCTATCTCCCCCCTCGGACGAAGAAGCTCCACCTCCACATCCTCGCCCGCCCCAATGCCCTCGCTCATGGCCGGCACGCGGAGGATGCCGTCCGCCCGGACCATGCTCATGATGAGCCCCGCCCCCCGTCCGAGGGGGGTGGCGATGAGGTTCTCGCCCACCTTTCCCACCTTCATGCGGACGAACTCCTCCTGCCCCAGCGCCGAGGCCACCTGCCGGGAGAGCCGCGCCCGCAGCATCTCCCCTCCTTCGTCCGCGAGGCCCTGCCATCTCATGACAAGGGGGCGGGCAAAGAGGGTGAAGGTAAGATAGGCGCTCACCGGGTAGCCCGGCACCCCCAGGACGGGGCGCCCTTCGATAAACCCGAGCATGACGGGCTTGCCGGGCTTGATGCTGACGCCGTGAAGGAGTATCTCTCCCAGCTCCTCGATGGCCGCGCGGGTGAAGTCCTCCCGCCCCGCCGAGGCCCCGGCGTTGACGACCACCATGTCGGCGCTCGCGGCCGCGTGCCGGAGGGCCTCCTTGAGCCGCCCCGGGTCGTCGGGGACGATGTCCATGCGGATGCCCTCTCCGCCCCATTCCCTGACAAGTCCGGTCAGGACGCGGGAGTTGTACTCGATGATGTCCCCCTTCTTGAGGTCCGACCCCGGCTCCACGAGCTCGGTCCCCGTGGGGATGACGGCCACCCGTGGGCGCCTTCTTACCTTCACCTGTACGTGGCCTCCGGCCAGCATGGCGCCGATGTCCACGGGCCTGATGCGGTGGCTTTCCGGGGCGATGAGCTCCGTGGCCACGATGTCCTCTCCCACCGTGCGGACGTTCTCCCACGGGGTGACCGGGGCGATGAACTCGATGGAGCCCTCCACCACGTTGACGTCCTCCACCATGATGACCGCATTGAACCCCTCCGGCATGGGGTCGCCGGTGTCCACGGCCAGGGCTCCTTCGCCTATCCGGAGCCTCCGGGGCGAGGTCTCCGAGGCGCCGAAGGTCTCCGGGAAACGCACGGCGTATCCGTCCATGGCCGCGGAGTGATAGAAGGGGGCCGAGACCCTGGCCAGGACGGCCTCGGCGGTGACGCGCCCCAGGCTCTCCGGGACGGGGACCGCCTCCGAGGGAAGAGGAGCAAGCTCGGAGCGCCCCTTGAGGGCGGCCTCCCAGCGGGCGAGGGCGTCAGAAAGCTCGACGGTGTCCAGGTAGATGCGTCTTTTCACCGGGGTTCTCCATGGGGCGCAATGGCTTAGATTACCATAAACGTTCCCGGGAGGTTTCTCGTTGTCAGAGCCTGAAGAAAAATGTTACTCTATCTGTTAATCTCTTGACAGGAGGGCTCAGCGACCATGGAACATCTCTCCGAGGGCCTGACTTTTGACGACGTGCTCCTCGTTCCGGCCCGCTCCGACATCCTTCCGCGGGACGCCGATATCAGCACCAGCCTCACCAGGAACATCAAGATAAATATCCCCCTGGTCAGCTCAGCCATGGATACGGTGACGGAGTCCGCCCTGGCCATCGCCATCGCCAGGGAGGGCGGCATCGGCTTCATCCACCGGGCCGTCCCCCCGGAGGCACAGGCACGGGAGGTGGAGAAGGTCAAGAAGTCCGAAAGCGGCATGATCATAGACCCCATCACCATCAGCCCCGGCGCCCCCATCGCCGAGGCCCTGGAGATGATGAAGACCTACCGGATATCCGGCGTCCCCGTCACCGTGGAGGGCCGCCTGACGGGCATCCTGACCAACCGGGACCTCAGGTTCGAGACCAACTTCCGCAAGAAGGTCTCCCAGGTGATGACCAGCCAGAACCTCATCACGGCCAAGGAAGGCACCACCCTGGACCAGGCCGTCAGTCTCCTGAACAAGTACAAGATAGAGAAGCTCCCCATCGTGGACAAGGACTACAACCTGAAGGGCCTCATCACCATCAAGGACATCGAGAAGCGCCTCAAGTACCCCGACGCGTGCAAGGACGACGTGGGCCGCCTCCGCGTGGGGGCGGCCGTGGGCGTGGGCGAGGAGGCGCTGGAGAGGGCCGAGGCACTGACGAAGGCCGGGGTGGACATCCTGGCCATCGATACGGCCCACGGCCATACCAAGGCCGTCATCGATACTCTGAAGAAGCTCAAGAAGACCCATAAGGTGGACGTCATCGCCGGAAACGTGGCCACCAGGGAGGGGGTCCTGGACCTCGCCCAGGCCGGCGCGGACGCCATAAAGGTGGGCATTGGGCCGGGCTCCATCTGCACCACGCGCATCGTGGCGGGCTCGGGCGTACCCCAGATAACGGCCATCATGGAGTGCGCCGCGGCCCTCAAGGGCAGGCGGGTCCCCCTCATCGCCGACGGCGGCATCAAGTTCTCCGGCGACATCATAAAGGCCCTGGCGGCCGGCGCCCACGCCGTCATGATAGGCAGCCTCTTCGCCGGCACCGACGAGTCCCCCGGCGAGATTGTCCTGTACCAGGGCAGAAGCTACAAGGTCTACCGGGGCATGGGCTCCCTGGGGGCAATGGCGTTTGCCCGAGACCGCTACATGCAGACCGGCACCGAGGCGCGGAAGCTCGTCCCGGAGGGCGTGGAAGGAAGGGTGCCCTACAAGGGACCCCTTTCCCACAGCGTGCACCAGCTCATGGGCGGGCTTCGCTCCGGGCTGGGGTACGTGGGCGCGAAGGACCTGGCGACGCTCAGGAAGAAGGCCAAGTTCGTCCGCATCACCAACGCCGGGCTCAGGGAGAGCCACGTCCACGACGTCATCATCACCAAGGAAGCCCCCAACTACCGCACCGAGTGGTAGGCACCAAGCAGGAAAGAAGAGCTGGGCGCATGTGCGCCAGATAAAAGATGCGGGGAGGGAGTCTGAAAAAGGCACTGGTGCCCCGTTTCTGTTGACCCTGCTCGACATAAAGGTTTATCCTTAGCTCTATGAAAAAGCCCTGGGCCGGCCGGTTCAAGGAAAAGACTGACCAGCGGGTGGAGGCCTTCACCGAGAGCGTATCCTTCGACTGGAGGCTCTGGCCCCACGACATCGAAGGCAGCGTGGCCCACGCCCGGATGCTGGCCAAGCAGGGCATCATCGCCGAGGACGAGGCGGAGAAAATCCTTGCGGGCCTCTCGGCCATCGCCCGGGAGCTGGAGGAGGGCACGTTCCGGTTTCGGCCCGAGCTCGAGGACATCCACATGAACATAGAGGCGGCCCTCGTCAAGAAGGTGGGCCCCGTGGGGGGCAAGCTCCACACCGCCCGGAGCAGAAACGACCAGGTGGCCCTGGACCTGAGGCTTTACCTCCGGGCCCAGTGCGTGGACATACTGGGCCTGGTCGCCGGCCTCACGGCCGTCCTGCTTGAACAGGCGGAAAAGAACATGGGCCTCATCCTGCCGGGGTACACGCACCTTCAGCGGGCCCAGCCGGTGCTCCTGTCGCATCATCTGCTGGCCTATGCCCAGATGCTCCAGCGCGACCGCGAGCGCCTGAAGGAGACCCTGAAGCGAATAAACGTCCTCCCCCTGGGGGCGGGGGCCCTGGCCGGGACGAGTCTTCCCATCGACCGGCGCTACGTGGCCCGGCTGCTCCAGATGCGGGCCGTGGTGGCAAACAGCATCGACGCGGTGAGCGACCGGGACTTCGCCCTGGAGTTCCTCTTTACAGCCTGCACGCTGATGATGCATCTGTCGCGGCTCTCCGAGGAGCTGGTGCTCTGGTGCACCGAGGAGTTCGGCTTCCTGCGCCTGCCGGACTCCTTCGCCACAGGCTCGAGCATCATGCCCCAGAAGAAGAACCCCGACGTCCCCGAGCTCGTGCGGGGGAAGACCGGACGCGTCTACGGCAACCTCATGAGCCTGCTGACCGTCATGAAGGGGCTCCCCCTGGCCTATGACCGCGACCTCCAGGAGGACAAGCCCCCGGTCTTCGACACCGTGGACACGCTGAAGGGCTCCCTCACCGTGCTTGCCGGGATGCTCACGGAGGTGCGTTTCGACGCCTCCCGCATGTACGAGGCGGCCGCCCGCTCCTTCGCCACGGCAACCGACCTTGCCGAGTACCTGGTGAGAAAAGGGCTTCCCTTCCGCGAGGCCCACGAGGTCGCCGGTCGGCTGGTGGCCCAGTGCATCTCCCGGGGCAAGGAGCTCCGGGAGCTCGGCCCCGCGGAGCTCCGCAGGTTCTCCGGCCTTCTCGAGGAGGACGTCCTTCCCCTCCTTACGGTGGAAAGCTCGGTCAACGCGCGCCGCTCCCTGGGAGGCACCGCCCCCCGGGAGGTGAAGCGGCAGATACGCGCCCTGAGGGCCGCTCTCAGGCGGTGACGGCCCGGCGCGCACTCCTTCTGTTTCTCGTCCTGGCTTTAGTGCTTCCCGCCGCGTGCGGCCGGAAGAAGCCCCCCCGGTGGGTGGAGCCCCAGGCTCCGCCGCCTCCCGCCAACCTCACCGCACTTCACCGGGAGGAGAGCACCCTCCTTCGGTGGGAATACCCCGGCTCTTCCGGTCTCGAGGAGTTTGTAGTCGAGCGGGCCCGGGAGAGTGGACACTGGAAGGAAATAGCGGTTACAAAGGACAGGTTTTACGAAGACCGCGCGCGGACCCCGGGCGCCTGCCTCTACCGCGTGGCCGCACGGGGGGAAAACGGCCTTTTGAGCCCTTACGCCGGGCCCGTCACGGTGGGGCCTGCTCCCGTGCTTCGGCCGCCCGCGGATTTCGGCTTCCAGATACTGGATGACGCCGTCCTGCTCTCCTGGAGCTACGCCGGGGAGGCCCGGGGGTTCCGCCTTTACGAAAGCGGGACAAGCGGTGCCTACCGGCTCCCTCCCTTGCTTGAGGTCTCCCGCGGGGAATCGTCCGTCAAGGTGCCCCCCCGTACGGAAGAGCCCGTTTTCTACGTGCTCCGGGCGTTCGTCCGCTCCGGTGCCGTGCTCTACGAGGGGGCTCCTTCCTCCGAGGTGGCCGTGAGGCCCGAGGACTACGTCCCCGCGCCCCCGAAGGGCGTGGAGGCGGTGGGCACGGAAACGGGGGTCCTTGTGTATTGGAAGGAGAGCCCGGAGAGCTGGGTCAGCGGCTACAGCGTCTACCGGGCGCTCCCCGGCAAGCCTTTCTTCCGGGTGGGGGCCACGCGGACGCCCGCCTTCCGGGACGAGAGCTCACCCCCCCGGGGGACCCTCTACGAGGTGCGCGCCCTGGGACCCGTCGTCCCTGGGCCTCCGTCCGGGGCGACAGGCCTCGCCCTGCCTCTCCCCTGACATAAGCCCTTGAGATATAAGGGCAAATCTCCCGTCCGTTCCGGGCAATCCTTGAGAAGATGTGATAAAATAATAGATGAAGACGGTCGCCACCAATAAGAAGGCCTATCACGACTACCACATCGAAGACACGGTGGAGGCCGGCATTGCTCTTTTAGGAACGGAAGTAAAGTCCCTGCGCGAGGGCCGGGCGAATCTGAGGGACAGCTATGTAGCAATAAAGGGCGGAGAAGCATGGCTCATAAATTGCCACATCAGCCCTTACAGCCACGGCAACATCACGAATCATGAGCCCACGCGCACGCGGAAGCTCCTCCTGCACGGGGCCGAGCTGGAGCGCCTGGCCGGCAAGGTGGCCCAGAAGGGCTACAGCCTGGTGCCCCTGAAGATATATTTCAAGGGGCCCTATGCCAAGGTGCAGGTGGGCCTGGCCAGGGGGAAGAAGCTCTTTGAAAAACGGGAGACCATCAAGGAAAAAGAGGCTCGCAGGGAAATCGAGCGGGCCATGAAAGCCAGAAGCCGATAGTCACCGAAGGGGGCGACAGGTTTCGACGGGGGTAGCGAACCCCTGGCTGCATGCCGTGGCTCCGTCACCACGTAAAAAGGCGGAACCAAACACAAACGCCAACGACGAACTGGCACTCGCTGCTTAACAACAAGTAGCGCGCCGCGCCGCGGGTCGTCCGCGCTCCGGCACCGGCGTCGACCAGCGGACTGGCATCGCGGAGGCTCTCCCGGCCGCGGTGTGAGAACAAGGGGGATGGGACGGCGGAAGGCCTGCCAGCCGGCATGCCGCCGTCCGAGACTCAAATAGGCCGGATAAGCATGTAGAGGTCAGGATGTAGTGCCTTCGGACGCGGGTTCGATTCCCGCCGCCTCCACCATCTTTATGCATAAAAATCAATTACTTAGCCTCTTTTGAGTCGGGCAATGGCCGGGCAATGACCTTTTTCCGGCTGTTTACTATGCCCCTGAGACGGTCAGATGTGGGATGGTAGCACCTTTCGAGTTGTCCGCACATCTGCATGCCTCATGAGGTCTTGAGCGTCAAACTGGTTCGCTCCCGAGAAGGCAATCTGAGTACAGAAACTGTGCCGTGAGGCGCTGTAATAATCGCACTCAGTGCCGGAGTATGTCCGCCACATTTGGTTCAACTTCTTCGTAGTATAGTGCCGCTTCGTCTCGGGGTTTATAAACACGAAGGCGGCCGGCAGCTTGCCCTTAGTGTTCTTGACCACTATCTCGAAGGCCCCAGTCTGAAAGAGGTATCCATTTCTTGCTCTTTCCTTTGGTGGTCTCTCTAATCCGGGAACCGCTCAAGGTTCGTCTGACGAGGACCTGCTTGTTTATCATGTCTATATCGACAACCTTCAGAGCGCAAATCTCGCCGCCCCTCAGGCCGGTTTCTATACCAAATTCCAAGGGATCCCTATGCTCCTCAGGAGTCAGTTTTAAAGCCTGGGCCTGAGCCTCGCAGTCCAAGGCTGTCCGTTCCTCGGAATTGTCTCCTTCGATTGTGGGAAAGAGCGGCAGCTCGCCTATTGTCCCCCTGCGCCTCATCCAGACGAAAAGGGCATGGAGAGCATTCAATATGTTCCTCCGGGTCTTAATGCCCTTCACGTGCCGAAGGTCATCCTTGAACCGCTCTAAGTCCTCGTAACGGACTTCTCGAACATTCAGTTTTCCCAAGTATGGTTTGAAAAAATTCTTCACGTTGCCCTTATAGCATTTCAGGGTTTCATATGACGGTTCCCCCGCCTCCGCCTCGTCTTCCTTCATCTCTTGCCATAGGTCTGCCTGATGGGACAGTAGTACCTCGGTTATGACGCTCTCCTGCATCTACTTGGGAGTCATCAGTTCGCATTTGTTATTTTGTGATTAAATCATTATTTTTTCGTGACACTTTTGTGATGAGTCACAACTAAACTGAATTAATAAAGTCCCCGCACATTCGATCGGCAACGATATGGGTCCAAGCGCATCCAGTTGTGCAGGATTCTTCTTGTTAGACGCGAGGGCAGGCATTGTTAAGTGATGATGAGGCTTGAAGGGGGGTAACGAAAGTCGAGATGGGTCTATTGAAAGACATCTGATAGTGAATGCATTAAGAAAGCTTGCTGGGTAGTTTGTATCGTGTTATTTTCGAAGAAGGATAGGCGATAGAAGTTTTCCACTTTCCTGTCCTGGGGCGGGAAAATATGCGTCTTATCAATCTTTGTCGAGGAGGTGAGCATGAACAGGGAGGATCTCAGGAAACTCCTTGCGAGCTTCAGCATCGTCGGCTTGCTCTCCGGAGCGGGGCTCGCAGGCAATGCTCATGCGGGCACGACGGGCTGAACGGGAGACAAAGGTGCAGGTGGCACCGAGAAAGAAGAAATGGCTGCTCCGGGCTACCCTGGTGGAAAAGACATCAAGAACGCTACCGAAAGTGGTCGAACGGATAAGGAAAAAGGGACAGGTGGCGTCGAAGAAGAGAAGGACAAGAAGCCTGGCGGCAGTTGAAGCGGCTAAAGCGTATAGTGCTGGCAGCACTATAAGTAACATGAAGCAAGAAATGGGAATGGAAGCATGTTCAAATTTTCCGCCCCAGGATGTGGAAGAAGGAGAGGAGCATGCATATAACCTCCAACCATAAGCTTGAGATGGGCTACCCTAGATGCCGGGCCGCGCTGGGGCCCGATGCCTGGGAGCGTGTGCTTGCCGCGTGCGCTGACAATCAAGACGTGGAGACGTTCCCTGAGAAGCTCGAAACCCTCGCAGAGCCCCTCGGGCTCGCAGGATACGTCGCGGAGCTCGCTCGCCTTGAACTGGCTTTAAGCGAGGCTCAAGAGAGGCAGGTCCCCACCTCAGTTGAGGAGCTTGCCATTAACCCCACGGTGCGTCTGCTCACTCTTGACTGGAGGAACCTTCCCTTTCTATTGATCCATGGCAGCGACGAGCCCTCGCCCAAACTAGGCGAAGAGCTTGTGCTCGTCTGGCAGAAGCCCGGGACGGGAGAGGTCCGGGCCGAAGCACCTCTAAGCGAAGACCTTCTTGCCATGAAGATGATCGTAGAGGGCATAAGTGCCGAGGAGGCGGGGAGAGAAGGGAGGCTTCCATCGGTCGTTATCCAAAGGGCGGTTGAGCGCGCAGTGAGAAGGGGCGTCCTCCTTTCCCCTCCGTCTCGCATACGGCGGGATCCAGAACTCTTTCCCACGGAAAATATGGACGAGAGGTTTGTCTCTACTGACGTATTTACTCTTCAATGGCATATAACTCAATCTTGCGACCTAAACTGCAAGCATTGCTATGACCGAAGCGAGCGCTTTCCCGTGCCTTTTCCCGAGGCCCTGGGGGTACTCGAGGATTTTTGCGCCTTCTGCGAGGAGCGGAACGTGCGAGGACAGGTTTCCTTCTCAGGCGGCAACCCATTGCTCTATCCGCGGTTTACGGAGCTTTACCGCGCCGCGTCGGAACAGGGCCTCGATATGGCGATACTCGGTAATCCCACCTCGCGGAAGCGTATCGAGGAGCTCTTTGAAATCCAGGAGCCCGCCTTCTTTCAAGTGAGCCTTGAAGGTCTACGGGAGCACAATGACGAAATCCGCGGCGAAGGGCACTTCGACCGTACCATGGAGTTTCTCGATGTTCTCCTAGACCTCGGCGTCTACAGTATGGTGATGCTCACTCTTACAAAGGACAACATGGAGCAGGTTCTGCCTCTTGCCGAAGCGCTCAGGGGCAGGGTTGACCTTTTCACTTTTAACCGGCTCTCCCTCGTGGGCGAGGGGGCTAACCTCGCACTGCCTTCGAAAGAGGCCTTTATCGCATTTCTCGAGCGCTACACGGAGGCCGCGAAACATAACCCCGTCATGGGCCTCAAGGATAACTTGCTCAACATCATCCAGCACCGGAAAGGCATAAAGCTTTTTGGGGGATGTACGGGATATGGCTGTGGGGCGGCGTTTAACTTCATAAGCGTGCTGCCAGACGGGGAGGCCCATGCCTGTCGGAAGTTTCCATCACTCATTGGAAACGTTTTTCATGAGAGCATCGCGGAGATTTATGACTCTGACGTCGCTTGCCGCTACCGCGCGGGCTCCGGAGCCTGTCGCAACTGTGCCATCCGCCCGGTCTGCGGCGGCTGTCTCTCCATCGGCCACAGCTTCGGACTTGACGTGTTTGAAGATAGGGATCCGTTCTGTTTCATGGAAGGGTAGTAAAAACACGTCTTTCTTCCGGAACACAAGAATTTTGTAGTAGAATTTCGCAATTACGTTGTTAAAGAGGTGACGAATGAAAGCCATCGTATTGGGACTCACCAGCGCGGTATTGCTTCTAGGACTACTTGCTACGTTACCTGTTGAAACGAGTGCAAGAGACTTTTCCGATAAGGGGATATATACAAAGCACTTTAATGAAACGCTGTTCGATATTACGAAAAATGCAAACTTCAGCGTAGAGGTTCTCCTTGATGACAAAGAGTATGATATCGGTAAGGACGTTATCGGTATTATGATCCACGGAAAAGGAGATAAGGACGTTGCAGGAGCGGAACTAAAAATCGCACATAAAAAGTTACAAACGGGCGAGACAACACCCGATGAGGTAAGAATAACGGACAGGGGCAACGGCCTCTACATTGTTTCAGGCCTTGACCTTGAAAGAGACGGCCGCTGGGAGCTCCTAATTACCGTAAAGAAGGCTCCCTGGAGGATAGTGTGAGCTTCATCTTCCCCGATACTTTGAAGAAACGTTATCCTAAAGGCAGGTATTCACCCTGAAAAGCCTTGCCGTTTCATGTGGCGCAAGGACATCGGAAATGCCCCGACAGTTCCCCGAACCTGAACTGCGCACTTCCTCCTTTAGCGCACCGAGTCCAGGGAGACGTAGAAAGGGCGGCCAGGACTGGCCGCCCTTTCTACGTCAGTGGGCAACAGCTACTGGGTAGTGGCGCACACCGTAAAACGAACCCTCTGCAAGCTCAAGAAAGGAAGCCTTCCTATTGATTTCCGACAAAAAGCAGCGGTTTTTCACTAGCCAGGTGCTGAGTATTTCAAATACAAAGAATCATGGCTCCTCCAGGTCTTTCGGGTGCAAAGTACTATGAGAAGGTGTGAGAATTTCACGCTAGTATCACTCTGTAATAAAGACGACCCCAAGATTCTCAATGCCACCTACTCATCCGCTAAGAAACAGACTCTGCAGGGAGAAGTATTACAAATCTCAACCCTCCATCCTTTATGGGGTGAACAGACAGACTCCCGTGGTTCTTCCTGACCGCAAGAAGCGCTATGGCGAG
>JARRLN010000033.1 GCA_037386965.1 Nitrospirota bacterium | reverse complement strand
CCGGCGGCTGGAGGTGGTGGGGGACTTCAACCCCCGGGGAAACCTCAAGACGGTGGTCCGGGTAGGGGGTTAGAACCTGTCTCAAAATTGCTTCCGGCTACAAGAGGCCTAAATGGCGGCATACGGCGTCCTGAAGGGAAAATCGTCCTCAACGCAGCGCTGCTGCGCCTCCGGGCGATTTCCCCTTCCCTCCTTGTCTGTCGCCATTTATTCTCTCTTTCGCTTCGAAATCAATTTTGAGACAGGTTCTAGAAACTGGAGACTGGAAGCGAGGATGTTTTTCCGGTCCCCTGGCATAACCCATCTGCCTAAAACCGTTATTCCCTAATCAAATCTCTCGGGGCGTTTCAAAAAAGGAAGCGCCCGGACGCTCCCTTTTCATGTCAAGGCATCGGCATTTGGGCGAGGGAGGCCGGCACGGGCCCCGGCACTCAGGTGGCCTTGGCGCGTTCGATAAAGGCCCGGAGCTTGCGGTGGTCCTTTTTCCCCTTGCGGGCTTCCACCCCGCTGCTGACGTCCACGGCATAGGGGCGCACGTGGCGAACCGCCTGGGCCACGTTCTCCGGCGTCAGTCCGCCGGCGAGGATGACGGGTCCGAAACGCTTGGCCTCAAGGGCGATGTCCCAGTTGAAAAGCGTGCCCGTCCCGCCGAAGGAATCCGGGGTGTAGGCATCCAGGAGATACGCCGCCACGTGATACAGGGAGAGGGGCTCCAGGTCCTCCAGGTCCCGCACCCGGAGGGCCTTGATGGCCCGGGTCACGATGTTACAGGCCTCCGGCGGCTCCTCCCCGTGAAACTGCACGGCGTCCAGGTGGCACTGGTTTACGGTGCGCCTGATGTTCTCGGCCGTCTCGTTGACGAAGACGCCCACCGTGGTCACATAGGGGGGAAGGGCCGGGATTATCGCTGCCGCGTCCCGGAGCGATACGGACCGCGGGCTCCCCTTGAAGAAGACGAAGCCCAGGGCGTCCGCTCCCATCCCGGCCGCGGCCAGGGCGTCATCGCGGTTGGTGATGCCGCAGATCTTCACACGGACCATTTCCTAGTATAACGCGCGGGCCCGCCCCAAATACAGAGTCGGTGCGCGGGTCAGTGGCGCGCGGGAGGGGTTTCCTCGGGCGGACCCAGGAGCTCGTTCATCCGTGCCTGGATGTCGGGGGACTCCATGAAGGCCGTGCCCACGAGGATGGCGTCCACGCCAGCCTCCTCGAGCCGCTCGACGTCGCGCCGGGCGCCGATGCCGCTTTCGCTCACCACGGTCTTCTCCCGGGGGATGTCCTTCATCAGGGCGAACGTGCTCCCGAGGTCGACCGACAGGGTGGAGAGGTTGCGGTTATTGATGCCCACGATGTCCGCTCCCGAGCGGAGGACCCTGTCCAGGCCCCGGAGGTCGTGGGCCTCGAATAGGACGGCCAGGCCCATCTCCCGTGCCATCTGGACGAACTCCTTCCCCTGGGAGCCTTCCAGGATGTCGGCGATGAGGAGCACGGCGTCCGCTCCCCGGGCGCGGGACTCATGGAGCTGATACTCCTCGATGATGAAGTCCTTCCTCAGCACCGGTAGGCCGGAGGCCCGCTTGACCTGGGCGATGTAGGCCAGGTCGCCCTGAAAGAAGTCCTCCTCGGTGAGGACCGAGATGGCGTCGGCGCGGCTGTCGTAGGCGCGGGCGATGCTCCGGGGGTCGAAGTCCCGACGGATGACCCCCCGCGAGGGGGATGCCCGCTTCACCTCGGCGATGAGCCGGATGCCTCCCCGGGGCAGGCCGTCTTCCCGGGGCCGCGTTACGGCCGCGCGGAAGTCCCGGGGCGCCTCGGCGTCCCGCGCCCTGGCACGGACCTCCCTGAGGGGCAGCTCCCGCATGGCGGCCGCCAGGCGTTCCCTGCGCCTCAGGACTATATCGTCAAGGATGCCCATTTTCAGAAGTTTAGTCGGAAAGCGCGGCGTTTTTCAACGGACCGGGAGAGCGCATGCGCTGGGGCAGGGCAGTTGACAAGACCCTGTTCATGCGTTAGATATTCTGATAGGCAAGGCTTATTGTTTTGGCGAGGGAGCTGACGGTCCGCCTGGCGGGGGGCGGGGCGCGCGGGGCGGACATTCGGCTCTTTTTAGTGAGGGAGGAGAGATGCCGGCTGGAGAAAACGTAACGGAGAGCAACCCCTTGGGCGCCTTCGGCGAGGCAAGGAGAGGCAGCGTGGCCTCGGTCCGCGGCAGCGTGGTGGACGTCCGGTTCGAGAGTGGCCTTCCCCCCATGGGCACGGAGCTTCGGGCCGGGGAGAACGGCGAGGTCGTCCTGGAGGTGCTCACCCACGTAAGCGCGGATACCGTCCGGAGCATCTCTCTCACGGCCACGCGGGGGCTTCCCCGCGGCTCTCCGGTCGTCGACACCGCCCACCCTCTTCGGGTGCCCGTGGGAAAAGAGACCTTGGGCAGAGTCTTCAATGTCTTCGGGGAGACCATAGACCGGCGGGAGCCCCTGGGTGAATCCGCAAAGAGGCCCCTCCGGCGCCCCCGGGTTCCCCTTACCGAGCGCACCGTCGTCTCCGAGGTCTTCAGCACCGGCATCAAGGCCATCGACGTGCTTTCCCCCCTGGAGCGCGGGGGGAAGGCGGGGCTCTTCGGAGGGGCCGGGGTGGGCAAGACCGTCCTTATCATGGAAATCATCCACAACATGGTGGGCCTGCACAAGGGGGTGAGCCTGTTCTGCGGCATCGGCGAGAGGGTGAGGGAAGCGGAGGAGCTTTACAGGGAAATCCGTGAGGCCGGGGTCCTCAAGAACTCCGTGCTCGTTTTCGGGCAGATGAACGAGCCCCCCGGGGCGCGCTTCCGGGTGGGGCATGCCGCCATGACCATGGCCGAGTATTTCCGGGACGACGAGAGGCAGGACGTGCTCCTTCTGATGGACAACATCTTTCGCTTCATCCAGGCGGGCTCGGAGGTCTCGGGCCTGATGGGCCAGATACCTTCCCGGGTGGGATACCAGCCCACCCTGGCCACGGACCTGGCGGAACTGGAGGAGCGCATCTGCTCCACCAGGAGCGGGTCCATAACCTCGGTGCAGGCCGTCTACGTGCCCGCCGACGACTTCACCGACCCCTCGGCGGTGCACACCTTCACCCACCTCTCGGCCTTCGTGGTGCTTTCCAGAAAGAGGGCCGGCGAGGGTCTCTATCCCGCCGTGGACCTCCTTCAGTCCGACTCCAAGATGCTCATGCCCGGCATCGTGGGAGAGAGGCACTACCGCATAGCCCAGCACATCCGCTCCACCCTGGCCGCTTACGAGGACCTGAAGGACATCATCGCCATGCTGGGCCTGGAGGAGCTTTCCCGGGAGGACCGGAAAGTGGTCAACCGGGCGCGACGCCTGGAGAGGTTTCTCACCCAGCCCTTCTTCGCCACGGAGCAGTTTACGGGCATCGGGGGGAAGACCGTGGCCCTCACGGACGCCCTCGGCGGCTCCGAGCGCATCCTGAACGACGAGTTCGAGGATTACCCGGAGGAGGCCTTTTACATGATTGGAGGGGTGGAGGATGCCCGGCGGAAGAAAGAGCGGTGGGAGGCAAGAGCGTGAAGCTCAAGGTCATCCTGCCCGAGGAGGTCCTGCTTGAGGAGGCAGCGCGCAAAGTGAAGGCCGAGGACGAGCGGGGCTCCTTCACCCTCCTGCCCCGGCACGTGGACCTGGCCACCTCCCTTGTGCCGGGCATCCTGTCCTTTGAGGACGACTCCGGCCGGGAGGTGTTCGTCGCCCTGGACGCGGGGGTGCTCGTCAAGGCCGGGGGCGACGTGCTGGTCTGCACCCGGCGTGCCGTGCTGGGGCCGGACCTGGGGCAGCTCAGGGAGCACGTGCGGGAGCAGTTCATGGTGCTTGACGAGAGGGAGCGGGCGGCCCGCTCGGTCATGGCGCGGCTTGAGGCCGGCCTCATCCGTCAGCACATACGGCTGGAGGAGTGAGCGTGCAGGAGCCCCGGGAGCAAAGGGACGACGAGGACCGCGAGACCTTCCGCAGGGAGGTGGCAAGGAAGGAGGAGCGGAAGCTTAGGGCCCGGAAGGAAGGGAAAGAGAGCGTGTGGTTCGGGCTCGGGATGTTCGGGCTCGTGGGATGGTCGGTGGCCATTCCCACCCTCATGGGGGTGGCCGTCGGCGCCTGGGTTGACCACCGGTACGGAGGCGGCCAAGTGTCCTGGACCCTCACAGGCCTGGTGGTCGGGTTGGCCCTGGGATGCCTGAACGCATGGTTCTGGGTGTCCAGGGAGCGGAGGGAGATAGAGCGCAGGAGGAGGTCCTCGTCGGATGAAAAGAAAGGGTAGTGCTGCGGATGCAC
This sequence comes from Nitrospirota bacterium, assembly GCA_037386965.1. Taxonomy (NCBI): domain Bacteria; kingdom Pseudomonadati; phylum Nitrospirota; species Nitrospirota bacterium. Next base: position 17,406 of record JARRLN010000033.1, on the reverse strand, counting down.
TTTGAGCAGGTGACCACGGAGGTGATGCTGGTGGGGCTCACCCTGGTGCCTCCCCGGGTTTTCTCCGCCATGGTGTTGGTGACCCTGGCCACCTGCATTCTCTCGCCGGCCGCCCTCAGGCGCATGCTGGTTCGGCTTGAGGAGGGTGCCCGATGAGCGCCGACTATGTCCTGGTCCTCCTCCTCTGCGCCCTGGGGGGTGCGGCCCTGGGGGCGGCAAACTATGCGGGCCTCTGGGTGACCACCAAGAGAATCGCCCAGACCGCGCGGCCCTTCGCGGTGAGCCTGGCAAGCCTTCTTCTGAGGATGTCCCTGGTTCTGGGAGGCTTCTATCTCATCATGGACCAGCGGTGGGAGAGGCTCCTCGGGGCCCTGGCGGGCTTCCTCATCGTAAGGACATCCATCATGCACCGGGTGCGTCCGGCGCCCCCCGGGGCGGGGAAAAAGCCCCGGGGGGCGGGAGGCGGGAATGGAAATCACCTCTGACGCCCTGGTCTTCTGGAGATACGGGCCCTTCGCCCTGAACGCCACCATCGTTTTCACCTGGGGCATCATGCTGCTGCTGGCCGGGGGCTCCTGGCTCCTCACCCGGCGGCTCAGCTCGGGGGAGGAGATGTCCCGCTGGCAGAACCTCCTGGAGGTCCTCGTCTCGGGGGCCCGGGACCACATCCGGGACATAAGCCGCCAGGAGCCGGAGAAGTACCTGCCCTTCGTGGGGACCCTGTTTCTGTACGTCTTGACGTCCAACGTCCTGTCCATCGTCCCGGGGTACATCCCGCCCACGGGCTCCCTGTCCACCACGACGGGGCTGGCCATATGCGTGTTTGCGGCCACGCCCCTGTTCGGCGTCCTGGAGCAGGGGGTCGCGGAATACGCCAGGCACTACGTGCAGCCCACGGTCTTCATGCTGCCGTTCAACGTCCTGGGGGAGTTCTCCCGCACCGTGGCCCTGGCCGTCCGCCTCTTCGGCAACGTCATGAGCGGACACCTCATCGCCGCCATTCTCCTGGCCGTCATACCGTTCGTTTTTCCGGTGGTCATGGAGGCCCTGGGGCTTCTGACCGGAGTGATACAGGCCTACATCTTCGCCGTCCTTGCCATCGTCTACATCGCCTCCGCGTCGCGTTCCTTCGAGCAGAAGGAAAGGGAGATGAAGGAGAAGGAAGAGAAAAAAGGAGCAAAGGAGAAAGAACATGGATAGCTTGACGCTTATCGGCATGGTCTCGGCCGCCACGGCGGGCATCACCATCGGGATGGGCTCCATCGGGCCGGCCCTGGGAGAGGGACGGGCCGTGGCCAGCGCCCTCAGTGCCCTGGCCCAGCAGCCCGACGAGGCCAACACCATCACCAGGACCCTTTTCGTGAGCCTGGCCATGATCGAGTCGACGGCCATCTACGCCTTCGTCGTCTCGATGATCCTCATCTTCGCCAACCCGTTCTGGAACCACTTCCTGGCCCAGGCCGCCGCGCAGGGGGGATAGCCCGTGCTCATCGACTGGACGACCACCAGCGCCCAGATCGTCAATTTCCTGGTGCTGGTCTTCCTCCTCAGGCGGTTTCTCTACGGCCCCGTCCTGAGGGCCATGGACGCCCGGCAAGAGCGCATCGCCGCGCGGCTCAGGGAGGCCCGCCAGAAGGAAGAGCAGGCTGACGAGGAGATGCGCTCCTTCAGGCGCAGGCGGGAGGAGCTTGACGAGAAGCGCGAGGAGATGCTCGGGGAGGCGGGCCGCGAGGCGGACAAGAGGCGCAGGGAGCTCGAGGGGAAGGCGCGGGCCGAGGTGGACCGGCTCAAGGACGAGTGGCACGGGGCCCTCGCGCGGGAGAAAAGCGCTTTTCTCCAGGAACTGAGGCGCCTCTCGGGCCGGGAGGTCTTCAGGGTGGCACGGCGGGCCCTGGCCGACCTGGCCGACCACGAGCTCGAGGAGCACATGGTCCATGTCTTCCTCCAAAGGCTTGAGGGTATGAAAAAGGACGAGAAGAGAAAGATGAGGGAAGCCCTCGAAGGCCCTTCAATAAGCGTGGCCACCGCCTTCGAGGTCTCCTCCGGGATGAAGAGGGAGATAGAGAACGCTCTCCGTGAGATTGTGGGGAAGGGCCGGGAGGTCACCTTCGAGGTGCAGAGCGACCTCCTTGCCGGCATCGCCCTCAGAACGCGGGAGCACGTGGTGGGCTGGAACCTCTCTGAGTACCTCGATTCCCTGGAGCGGGCCGCCCGGGAGGCGATAGAAGAAGAAACGGGGGAGGGCGGAGGGGACTCATGACGCGGATGCAGGGGAAAGAGTCCCCGGGGAATGCGCCGGAGACGCTGGCGGCCGTCCTCAAGGAGGCCTTCGAGCCCCTGGAGCACGCCCTCAGGGGGAAGCGGGCGGCCGTTGAGGTACGGGAGAGGGGCACCGTGGTCTCCGTCGGCCGAGGGGTGGCCCGGGTGGCGGGCCTTGAGGGGGCCCGCTCCGAGGAGCTTCTCGCCTTCCCGGGCGGGGTCTACGGGATAGCCTTCAACCTCGACCCGGGCTCCGTGGGGGCCATCCTTCTGGGGGAGAGCCCGGAGCTTGCCGCCGGCTCGGACGTGCGCCGCACGGGGCGCGTCGTGGACGTGCCGGTGGGCGACGCCCTTCTGGGCAGGGTAGTGGATGCCATCGGCCGGCCCCTGGACGGCAAAGGCCCCATAGGCGCCCACCGCCGCCGGCCGGTGGAGCGGGAGGCCCCGCCCATCATGGACCGCCTGCCGGTGACGGTGCCCCTTCAGACGGGCCTCAAGGTGGTCGACGCCCTCATACCCATAGGGAGAGGGCAGAGGGAGCTCATCCTGGGGGACCGGCAGACGGGAAAGACCTCCATTGCCGTGGACGCCATCATCAACCAGCGCGACACGGAGGTGCGCTCCGTCTACTGCTCGGTGGGGCAGCGCGACTCCTCGGTGGCCCGTGTCGCCAGCGACCTGGAAAAGCGCGGGGCGCTCGAGCAGACGGTCCTGGTGGTGGCCTCCGGAGAGGAGCCTGCGGGGATGCGGTTCATCGCCCCCTATGCGGCCATGGCCATGGGCGAGTACTTCATGGAGCGGGGCGAAGACGCCCTGGTCGTCTTCGACGACCTCACGCAGCACGCCCGGGCGTACCGGGAGCTGTCCCTCCTGCTCAGGCGTCCCCCCGGCAGGGAGGCATACCCCGGGGACATATTCTTCATCCACGCCCGCCTCCTGGAGCGCTCCACCCACCTCGGCGAAGAGAGGGGCGGCGGCTCTCTCACCGCGCTTCCCATCATCGAGACGGAGGCGCAGAACGTCTCGGCGTACATCCCCACCAACCTCATCTCCATAACGGACGGACAGATTTACGTCTCCCCCGCCCTGTTCCACCAGGGCGCGATGCCCGCCGTGGACGTGGGGAAGTCCGTCTCCCGTGTGGGAGGCAAGACCCAGCTTGCGGCCTACCGCGCGGTGGCCGGGGACCTCAGGCTCTCGTACTCCCAGTTCGTGGAGCTTGAGAAGTTCGCCCGGTTCAGTACGCGCCTGGACGAGGAGACGAAGCGGAGACTTCAGAGGGGCCGCAGGGTGCGCGAGGTTCTGAAGCAGCCCCTGTACGAGCCCGTGGCCGCGCCGGAGCAGATAGCGGTCCTGCATGCCGTAAACGCGGGGGTCCTGGACGCGGTGCCCCTGGACATGGTGGCCGAGGCCGAGCGGCGCATCCGCGCGGCCCTCTGGGAGAGGCTGCCCGCGCTGGCCGAGAGGGTCCTGGCAGGCGAGAGGCTCGGGGACCGCGACAGGAAGGCCTTGCGGGAGGTTTCCGAGGAAGCCGTCCGCGGCATCACGGAGAGGAGGTAGCCTGTGGCACAGACGCTGCAAGAGCTCGGGCGCCGCATCCAGAGCGCCCAGGACCTTCTGGACATCGTGGGCACCATGAAGAGCCTGGCCGCGGTGAGCATCAGCCATTACGAGCAGGCGGCTGCCTCCATCGGCCAGTACGACCACACGGTGGCGCTCGCCCTGAGGGCGCTGTTTCGGGCAAGACGCGCGGCCCTGGGCCGGCGGGCCCGCCGGGCCGAGGAGGAAGGGGGCGCCGCCTGCGCGGTGGTCTTCGGCTCGGACCAGGGGCTCTGCGGCGCTTTTAACGACCACATCGTAACGCACGCCCTGGGAGCAATGGAGCGGGGCGGGGCCGGCGGCCTCATGACGCTTGTCATCGGCTCCCGGGCCGGGCAGCTTCTTGCGCAGGAGGGGGTGGACATCGACGAGCTCCTGGCCGTGCCGGCCTCCCTGCCGGGCATCACGTCGATTGTCCAGCACGTCCTCACGAGGCTGGATGAATGGCAGAGGGAGCGGGAGATGCGCCGGGTGCTTTTGTTTCATAACAGGCCCCTGGCGGGGGCGGCCTACGAGCCCCGCACCATGCGGCTCCTTCCCCTCGATGAGAGCTGGTACCGGGACCTCATGGAGAAGGGATGGCCCACCCGCCAGGTGCCGGCCTTCACCATGGAGAGGCAGGCCCTGTTTTCGGCCCTTGTGCGGCAGTACCTTTTCGTGTCCCTGTACAGGGCGCAGGCGGAGTCCATGGCCGCCGAGAGCGCAGGCCGCCTCTCGGCCATGCAGGCCGCGGAGCGCAACATAGAGGAGCGGCTCGAGGAGTTCCAGAGCTCTTTCCGGCGCATGCGGCAGAGCGCCATAACCTCGGAGCTCCTGGACGTCATCAGCGGGTTCGAGGCCCTGGGCGGCGAAAGGAGTGAGACATGAAGGAAAGCCAGGTCCGCCAGAACAAGGCGACGCGCCAGTGGGTCATATTCGCCCCGGAGCGGAGGCGCCGGCCCACGGATTTCATGCGCCCCCGGGAGGGCCGCACCCGCGAGCCGGAGCACGACCCGGACTGTCCCTTCTGCCCCGGCAACGAGGGACGCCTGCCGGACATCATCGAGGAGGTGCGCGATGCCCGGGGGCGGTGGCTCACGCGGGTGGTGCCGAACAAGTTTCCCGCCCTGACCCCCACCGGAGAGCTGGCCAGAAGCCGGGAGGGCATCTACCTGGCCATGGGGGGCTTCGGCCACCACGAGGTCATCGTGGAGACGCCCCTGCATAACCTCCAGCCGGGGCAGATGAGCGAGGAGGAGGCGGGCGGCATCGTGCGGACCTACCTCAGCCGTTACCGGGTCCTCACGGAGGAGGAGAAGACGATGATGGTCATCGTCTTTCGAAACCACGGCGAGCGGGCCGGAACCTCCCTGAGGCATCCGCACTCCCAGCTCATCGCCACCGGGATGGTCCCCCACCACGTCCGGTGGAGGGAGGAGGAGGCCGAGCGGTACTTCGACGAATGGGGCCGGTGCGTCTTCTGCGACATCCTGGAGTTCGAGGAGAGGGCGGGCCTGCGCGTCGTCCTCGCGAACGCCTCCTTCCTGGTCTTCGTGCCCTATGCCGCGGAGGTCCCCTTCGAGCTCTGGGTGATGCCCCGCATCCACCGGGCCGATTTCGGAGACATGAGCGAGGAGGAGGCCCGGGACCTGGCCTCGGCCCTCCGGGGGGCGCTGGGCATCCTGCACCGGAGGCTCGGGGACCCGGACTACAACATGGTCGTCAATACCTCTGCGCGCTACCGGGCCGGGGAGCCCCGGCTTCACTGGTACGTGCAGGTCAGGCCGCGCCTTCTTACGGCGGCCGGTTTCGAGATAGGCTCCGGCATCGGCATCAACCCCTCCCTGCCGGAGGACGACGCGGCCTTTCTGCGCGGGGAGGGGAAGCAATGAAGGAGGAGACCGGTATGGTGACGGACCACAGAATCGTGCACATCGAGGATTACGAGCGGCACATCGGCGCGGAGGCCGTGGAGCGCATCCTGAAGAAGGCGGCGGGCCTGCGGGACCTGCACATGGTGCACATAAACTCCACCTATTACGGGGGAGGCGTGGCGGAGCTTCTGTCCTCTCTCACCCTTCTGATGGGAAGCATGGGCATCAAGACGGGCTGGCGGGTCATCCAGGGCTCGCCGGACTTCTTCAGTGTCACCAAGAAAATGCACAACGCCCTCCAGGGCGGGGACATCAACCTCACCGCAAAGAAGAAGCGCATCTACGAGGAGGTCATCTACGAAAACGTCGTCAGGAACCACCTGGGGCACGACGTGGTGGTGGTCAACGACCCGCAGCCCCTGATGATGGTGCAGCACTACCGGAAGCGCGGCCCCTGGCTATGGCGCTGCCACGTGGACCTCTCGAGCCCCAACCCCGAGCTCTGGGACTACCTGGCCCCCGCCGTGGAGATGTACGACGCGGTGGTCCTGACCCTGAAGGGTTACAAGCAAAAGCTCAACGCGCCGCAGCTTTTCCTGACACCCGCCATAGATCCCTTTTGCCTCAAGAACAGGGAGTTTTCGGACGAGGAAATCGACGAGCGCCTCGAGCACTACGGCATTCCCACCGACCTGCCCCTGGTGGTGCAGGTCTCGAGGTTCGACCGCTGGAAGGACCCCCAGGGGGTTATCGAGGCCTTCAAGCTGGCCCGCAAGGAGGTCGACGCCACCCTGGTGCTCCTGGGAAACGTGGCCACCGACGACCCGGAGGGGGCGGCGGTCTACCACTCCCTCCTGGACGAGAGGGAGGAGCGCATCATCATCCTGAGCGTGCAGGACACGGCCCTGGTCAATGCCCTTCAGCGGCGGGCCCACGTGGTGCTTCAGAAGTCCATCCGCGAGGGGTTCGGCCTCACGGTGGCCGAGGCCATGTGGAAGGGCACCCCGGTCATCGGCGGCAACGCCGGGGGCATCCGCTGCCAGATAGAAGACGGGGTCAACGGCTTCCTGGTCTCCTCGGTACAGGAGGCGGCCGAAAGGGTCGTCCAGCTCATCGGGGACGAGGACTTGAGAAGGAGAATCGGCCAGAAGGGGAGGGAGACCGTGAAGGAGCGTTTTCTCCTCTCCCGCCACGCCGAGGAGTACCTGGACATCTTCGCCTCCTTCGACGCGAACTTCAGGCTGCTCAAGGACCGGGTGAGCCGGTACTGCTAGAACCTGTCTTAAATTAGGCCTCTTGCAGCCAGGGGTCCCCGAAAAGTCGCAAGGCTTTTCGGGGCTGAGCCGAAATCAATTTTGAGACAGGTTCTAGGACTCCGGGCGTTCCGTCCGGCGGGAGAGAAAGCCCTCCACCTCCGTGAGGCCGGGAATGCCCGCGCGGCCTCCCGGCCGTCTGCACGCCAGGGCGGCCAGAGCGGCGGCGAACCGGACGGTGCTCAGGAGCTCCCAACCCCGGAGGAGGCCGTAGATGTATCCCCCGTGAAAGACATCCCCCGCCCCCGTGGTGTCCACCGCCTCCACCTCAAACGCGGGCACATGGAAGACGCGGCCCTCCGGGGTGCGGGTCAGGCTGCCCTGGGCCCCCAGGGTGACGGTGAAGGTCCCCGGAAACATGCCTTCCGCCCGGCGAAGGAACTCCTCCTCCCCGCCCGCCCTCATCCCTAGGTCCCGGGCGAACTCCTCCGAGGCCACCACGAAGGGCACCTCCCGCGCCACATCGAGCATGCCCTCCCTCAGGCGCCCGGCGTCCAGCATGGCGGGGATGCCCCGCCTGCGGGCCCCCCGGGCGGCATGCAGAGAGGCCTCGGCCATGAGGCCGTCGAGGTGCAGGAAACGGGCCCCTTCGAGAAAGGCCGGGCCCAGCTCCTTCGCACCGAGCGGGGCGCCCGATGGCCGCCGCCAGTATATGGTCCGCCGGCCCGTGGCCTGCTCGGCCACGATGAAGGCCGTCTGCGACGTCGCCCCCGGCCGGAGGAGAAGGCCCCCGGTGTCCACCCCCTCGGCCTTCAGGCTCTCCCGGATGCGCTCTCCGGCGGGGTCCTCGCCCACCACGCCGTGAAACCGGGTGCTCATACCGAGCCGCCTCAAGGCCACCAGTGCCGTGGCCACGGGCCCGCCCCCCTGCTCCTCCCAGCGGAGGACCTCCTTCTTGGTGTCCTCCGCGGGGAAACGGTCCACCAGGGCCAGGTAGTCCCACGAACACTGCCCGATGCCCACCACCATCATGGGGACCATTATAATGGGAGGGCGGGAAAAGGGAAAGGCGTGGGAGGAAGGCACGGATGGTGAAAATAGCGGAGTATCCCCCTCTTGTCACGGGCTGGCTCCAGAGGAGGTACAAGCGCTTTCTGGCGGACGTGGAGCTTGAGGACGGCTCCGTGGTCACGGCCTTCTGCCCGAACCCGGGGAGCATGATGGGCCTTCTCGAGCCTGGCACGCCAGCCCTGCTTTCGGAAAGCAGCGACCCCGGGAGGCGCACGGCCCATACCCTGGAGCTTCTTCGGCCGGTGGAGGGGACATGGGTGGCGGTCAATACCCTGCGCACAAACGCGTGGGCCGCGAGGGTCATCGAGCGGGGGCTTGCCGGGGAGGCGCTCCGGGGATACGCGGTCGAAAGGAGGGAGGTCGCGTACGGGGACTCCCGGCTCGATTTTCTCCTTGAGGCGGGCCGGGGCGAGGCCTATCTGGAGGTCAAGAGCGTGACGCTCCGGGTGGGAGCGGAGGCGCGGTTTCCCGATGCGGTGACCCTGCGGGGCAGAAGACACCTGAGGGCCCTGATGCGGGCCAGGGAGGAGGGCAAAAGGGCCTTCATGCTCTATCTCGTCCAGCGGGAGGACTGCCGGTGTTTCGCCCCGGCGGAAGACATAGACCGCGAATACGCCCGGGCCTTCCGGGAGGCAGTGGGGGCCGGAGTCGGGGTGGTGGTCCTCGCGCTCAGCGTCGGCGCCCGGGGCGTTTATCTTCTGGGCGGCCTCCCCCTGTGCGGGGGAGACAGGTTCTAAACCAGGCGCCTGCTTATGTAGGGCTCCAGGGTGGTCACGATGCGCCCCCGGTCGAAGACGGTGACCCGACCGGTGCTTTCCGAGACCACCACGGCCACGGAAGCCGTGCGCCGGGTGATGCCGGCGGCGGCCCTGTGGCGGGAGCCCAGGCCCCTCAGTTCCTTAGTCATCACCCCGGCAGCGTCCAGGTGGCGTCCCGCCGCCTCCAGCACGCCCCCCGAGGAGATGACGAAGGCCCCGTCCAGGAGGGCCAGCTCCTTGATGGACTCCACCACCTCGGGGCGGCCTATCTTTCTGTCGGAGCGGGCGTACCCCTTGAAGGGGTTGAAGACGGCCTGGTGGGAGTTGCGGAGCACGTTTTCCTCGTCCCCGATGACGAACATCGTCCCCACCGGCTTACCCTCCCTGCCGCTTGCCCCTATGTCCAGGGCCACGTCCACCATGGCCATCGCCGTGGGGAAGGAGCGCTTGGCCAGGAGGCTTGAGACGTCGAAGGGGAACTCCTGGCTCCAGGAGAGCGACAGGTCGTGCACCGTGATGGTGTCCAGGTGGTCGGAGCCCCAGGGCCCGATGAGGCAGACCACCTTGCTCGTGGGAAGGATGATGCCCTCCAGGACGCCCTGGAGGAAGGCATACTTGATGCGGGAAAACCGTGTCTGGTTGCCCGACCAGCTCTCCAGGGACCCGAGGCCGGCCCGCTTTATCTCGCTGCGGGTCACCGGGAGCCCCCGGGGCAGGACCAGGACGACGTGCTCCTCGCCGGGGAGGCCGGCTTTGAGGTATCTGCGGGCTTCCCGCTCGGTATTGACGAAGACGAAAAGCTTGTCGCTTCCGGTCTCCCCGGCCAGGCGGAGGGCGTTTGCCAGGAGCAGGTTCCTGTGCCGTCCCTTCGTCACACCGCCTCCCCGGGCGGGCTCTCCCCCAGGACGTGCAGGACGAGCTCCCTTTCCCTCGGACGGTTGTCGAAGTCGATGAAGACAATCTGCTGCCAGGTGCCCAGGGTGAGGCTGCCGTCCACCACGGGGACGGTGAGGGAGGGTTTCATGAGGGCGGCCCGGACATGGGCGAAGCCGTTTCCGTCCCCCCAGCGGCGGTCGTGCTCGTAGGGGATGTCGCTGGGGGCCATGTTCTCTATGGCCCGCTTGAGGTCGCTGACGACGCCGGGCTCGTACTCGATGGTGGTGACCGCACCCGTGGAGCCCCGGCAGAAGACGGTAAGCAGCCCGTCCCGCACGCCGGAGCGGGCCACTGCCCGGGCCGCCTCGGCCGTGATGTCCACGATATCGGAGAACCCGCTGGTCCTAAGCGGCAGAAGCTCAGTGAAGCTCATCGTGCCCCGGCCTCGAAGGATGCCGTTTTCATGCGGACCTCCTAGAAAAATTCCGGCGTCCTTCTCATTATAGCGGAATGCGTCAAGAGGCCGAAGAAAGAAGGCGGCAGGGTTTCCATTTGCCGTCGGGAGCCCTGGCCCCCTCGAGAGCCCGTGCCGCCGGGGTCCGGGACCCCCTGTGCTACCATGTCGGAAGGAAGGGATTTTTCCGGGCCTTCCGTGGAGGATATGCCCCAATGAGAAAGCCTGTCCGCCGCAGGGTCATCGTCATCTCTCTGGTTGTCATGGGCGCGGCCCTTGGGGTGGGCCTGGGCTACGTTTTTCTTCGCGGCCTGCCCGAAGGTGTGTGGCGCCATCTCGACAAGGAGCACATCCAGGGGCTCATCCAGTCGGCGGGCCCCTGGGGCTATGCCGTTTCCGTCGGCCTCATGGTGCTGCACTCCTTCGTGCCGTTTCCGGCGGAGTTCGTCGCCATGGCCAACGGCATGGCCTTCGGGGTGCTCATGGGGACGGCGCTGACGTGGTCGGGGGCCATGCTCGGGGCCTTCGCCGCCTTCGGGCTGGCCCGGCGGCTGGGACGCCCGTTCGTCAGGCGCATTTTCAGGGACAAGGACATCGGCAAGCAGGAGAGGCTGGTGGCCGATTACGGGGCCCGGGCGCTCTTTCTGAGCCGCTTCATCCCCGTCATCTCCTTCAATCTCATAAACTACCTCGCCGGGCTGGCGGGCATCTCCTGGTGGACCTTCGCCTGGACCACCGCAGTGGGCATCCTCCCCATCACCACCCTCATGGTGGTCCTCGGCGACAGCATCCACGACCTGCGCTGGCAGGTCTGGACGGGACTCCTGGCAGGGGGCATCCTCCTGACCTTCCTCGTGCACCGACTCTCCCGCCGCCTCGGAAGCAGGCTCTGATGGTACGATAGGGCATGAAACGGGAGAACCGCGTGCTGCTCCTGGTGGGGCCCACCGGGGTGGGAAAGACCTCCGCCTCCGTTCTCCTGGCCCGGAGGCTCGGCACCGAGATAATTGGGGCCGACTCGATGCAGATTTACCGGCACATGGATATCGGCACCGAGAAGCCCACGCCCAGTGAGCGCAAGGAGGTCCCCCACCACATGATAGACATCGTGGAGCCCTCCGAGGAGTTCAGCGTGGGCCGGTACCTGGAGGCCGTGGTGCCCATCGTGGAGCGCCTCCACGGCGAGGGCAGGGTGCCCGTGGTGGTGGGGGGCACGGGGCTTTACGTAAAGGCCATGACGCGCGGTCTTTTCGCCGGGGCGGGGGCGGACCGCGCCCTGCGCACCGGGCTGGCCCGGGAGGAGACGGCGGCCCTGTACGGGAGGCTCCGGGAGGTGGACCCCGAGGCCGCGAAGGCCATAGACCCCCACGACAAGCGGCGCATCGTCCGGGCCCTGGAGGTCTCGCTCCTGAGCGGGGAGAGGATGTCCCGGCTTCAGGAGAGCCGCACCGCTCCGCTGCCCTACCGGTTCGCCAAGGTGGCCCTTTTCAGGGCGCGGGAGGAGCTGTACCGGATGATAGAGGAGCGCGTGGACGGCATGCTCAGACGGGGGCTTCCGGAGGAAGTCCGCCGGGTGCTCCAGATGAACCCCTCACGGACGGCGCTTCAGGCCATCGGTTACAAGGAGCTGGCCGCTCACCTGGCCGGGGAGTACTCCCTGCAAGAGGCCGTGCGCCTTATCAAGAGAAACACGCGGCGCTATGCCAAGCGGCAGCTTACCTGGTTCAAGGGGGAGAAAGGCCTTCTCTGGGTGGATGTTACGGGGCTTGGGAGCGGCCCGGAGGTGCTTTGCCGCCTCTGGCCCGCCTTGGCAATGTACGGCATTCCCTGAGGCGCGCGCACCGAAGGTGCAGCACGGAGCGGCTCCCGCAGAGAGGGGTTTCTCACGGAGCAACGCCTGCTCCCTCCCCGGCGGAGAGCCGCCTCCGCGCAGCCGGCCCCCTCCGGGACGGCCGGGGCATCCTGCCCTCGGAGCCGGCCTCGAAAAGGGGCGCCCATTGCTCGGAGAACTGCATGCGGACGTCTTGTATCTCGCCTCGAGAGACCATCCGCACGGGCATGGAAGACCGCCTCGGAAGGTCCCCCTTCGCGCCCGCCCGCATTGACTCATCATAGCACCGTCTGCGGGCTTTGTGTAGGCCTTTCCCCCTTTGTCGAGCCCCTGTCGGGTAAAATAGAGACGGGGAAGAGCCGATGGAAGTCCACGACAAGAATCGAGGCAACCTTGCCCGGTATAACATCACGGCCTGGTTCTACGACATCCTGGACTTCCCCTGGGAGCTGCGGTACCGGGGGTGGCGGCCCCATCTGGTGGGGGACGTCAGGGGCCGGGTCCTGGAAGCGGGCGTGGGAACCGGCCGGAACCTCAGGCATTATCCGCCGGAGGCGGAGCTTACGGCGCTTGACCTGAGCCCGGCCATGCTCAGGAAGGCGGCGGGGCGCGTCCGCGAGGCCCGCTGCCCGGTGCACTTCCTGCGCGGGGACGCCTGCATGATGGACGAGGTCCCCTCCGATGCCTACGACTGGGTGGTGGCCACTTTCCTCTGCTGTGTCCTGCCCCGGGAGCTTCAGCCCGCGGCCGTCGGAGAGCTGGCCCGCGTCCTGAGGCCCGGCGGGAGGTTCCGCCTGCTGGAGATGGTATACTCCAGCGACCCGCGCCTCCTGCGCCGGCAGAGGATGTTCACGCCCTTTGTGCAGAAGGTCTACGGGGCCCGGTTCGACCGCCATACCCTGAGGCACGTCAGGGAGAACCGGGACCTCGTGGTGACCGGGACGCGCTTCCTCAGGCACGACATCTACCTTCTCATCGAAGGGGAAAAGCGTCAGTAGGGACCTCGGTCCCCCTTTTCTATCCTTTTTCCGGCCCCTTTTCGGCTTTTCATATTTTCTTCATGTTTTCTTCACGGGTTCTTCATATTTGGGGCGTATTGTTTGTGGTACATGGATCATCCCCCCAAAGGAAGGGCGGCTGCAAACCCCCCGCAGCCGCCCTTTACTTATTTTCTCCGGCGAAGGGCTTGACAGGGGGAGCGGGATGTGGTTCAATAGATGTAACTGAATCGCAGTCGCAACAAGGAGCCAGGCCATGGATTATACGAACATAGCGCTTTCGCTTCTGACGGCCGGGGTGGTGGGGTTTTTCTTCGTCCGTTCCCTGAAGAGACAGAAAAGCGGGAGCCACTGCGCGGGCACCGGCGGGTGCTGCTCGGGCTGCGGCGCGGAGCCCCCGGTGGCCGAGAAGACCCAGGCACCGGAGGGTGAGGGGCGGTGCCCCTCCTGTAAATAAGGCCGGGCTCTTTCCCGAGGCCGTGGTGCTCTCGCCTCGGGCCTCCGGGGGGAGGGACCTCGCCGAATGCTCCCCGGGGCAGGCCCATGTCTCCGGTGCCTCGAAGGGCGCATGCCGTCTTCACAATGTTTTCATGGTTTCTTCATCTTGCGTTCAAACATGCGCGTTATCCTCATAGTCAGAGAATGACGAAGAAAGGAGGGCGCAGAGAGATGAGAAAAAATATTTTGGTCATAACGGTGTCGCTGCTCACCGGTCTTCTGGTTCTTGCCGGCATGGGCTACGCCATGGGTCCCGCGATGGGCCATGGTGGTGGATGGGGCATGGGCCAGGGAGGCCCGGGCTCCTTCATGGGCCCTTCGATGGGCCGCGGAATGATGGGCGGATACGGCCAGGGTTACGGACACGGCCAGGGCTACGGACACGGCCAGGGCTACGGGGACGGCCAAGGCCATTTCGGTCCCGGATGGCAGGGCCAGCAGGGTGCGCAGAGAGGCCCCGGCTTTCAGCCCGGCGGCCCCGGTGTACCGGAGGGGCCGGGCCCGGACGGGGCCCCGCGCCAGCCGGGCTTCTATCTGCCGGGATGGCACTGAGATGAAATAGCGGGGAATTTCCTTCATCCTCCTCCCATGAGGGCAGTCGCGCACTCCCCCTTCGCGGCCGCCCTCTTCCTTTTTTTCATGTGCCGTGAAGTCCTTCCGGGCAGGGAAGAAGGGCGGGCGAGGGGACATCTACATGGAGCGAGAGCCGCGCGGCTCAGAGGAGGGGTATGGCCCTTTCGGTGCAACTTTCCGGAGCGATGACAAATGCTCCGCCTTGCCCGTATAATTTTTTCCTATGCTGACGCCGCACTATCTGGGCCACAGGCGCCGGCTGAGGGAGCGCTTTCGGAAGACGGGGTTCGGGGGGTTTCGGGACTACGAGGTCCTGGAGCTTCTCTTGACCTTCTGCATTCCGAGACGGGACGTCAAGCCCCTGGCCAAGACGCTCATTGGGACCTTCGGCGGGCTGCGGGAGGTGCTGGACGCCCCCGCCGAGGACCTCCTCCGGGTGGACGGTCTCGGGGAGAACTCGGCGACGTTCCTCGCCGTGCTCAAGGACTGCATTACCCTCTATCTGCGGGAGGGGGCGCGCAGCGTGGGGCCGGCCATCTCCTCCACGAGGGCCCTGCTGGATTACTGCCGGGCGGCCATGGCCGGATTGAGAGACGAGCAGTTCAGGACGCTCTTCTTCAATACCCAGAACGAGCTGCTGGCCGACGAGGTCGTCCATGAGGGAACCGTGGACCAGGCGGTGGTCTACCCCCGGAAGATAATGGAGCAGGCCCTCCTGCTCAAGGCCACGGCCCTCATCCTCGTGCACAACCACCCCGGCGGCAGCGCGCGGCCTTCGCGGGAGGACAAGCTCCTGACGGAGGAGATCGTCCGCATCGCCCGGGGGCTCCGCATCCGGGTGCACGACCACGTCATCATCACCCCCGGGGGGTACTACAGCTTCCTCGAAAAGGGAGACCTCTAGAGGGCCTCAAAGGGGAACGTTTGCTACGCGTTCAGGAGCCTGGCGGCGTCCTTGGCGTGGTAGGTGAGGATGAGGTCCGCCCCGGCACGCTTGATGGCCGTCAGTATCTCCATCATCGCCGCCGTCTCGTCCACCCAGCCCATCTGGGCGGCGGCCTTCACCAGGGAGTACTCCCCGCTGACGTTGTAGGCGGCCACCGGGAGGTCGAAGGCCTCCCTGACGTCGCTGATGACGTCCAGGTAGGCCAGGGCCGGCTTGACCATGACGATGTCGGCGCCTTCCTCGATGTCCAGCTCCACCTCCTTCAGCGCCTCCCGCCTGTTCGGGGGGTCCATCTGGTAGCTCCTGCGGTCGCCGAACTCGGGGGTGGACTCAGCGGCCTCGCGGAAGGGGCCGTAGAAGGCGCTGGCGTACTTGGCCGCGTAGCTCATGACCGGCACGTCGGGAAATCCGTGCTCGTCCAGGGCGTCGCGGATGGCCTCCACGCGGCCGTCCATCATGTCCGAGGGGGCCACCATGTCGGCGCCGGCCCGGGCGTGGGAGAGGGCCTCGCGGGCCAGAAGCTCGAGGGTCGGGTCGTTCAGGACCCTGCCGGCCTCGACAACGCCGCAGTGCCCGTGGCTGGTGTACTCGCAGAGGCAGACGTCGGTGATGACGTAAAGGTCGGGGACCGCGTCCTTGAGGGCGCGTACGGCCTCCTGCACCACGCCCTTCTCGTCGTAGGCCCCGGAGCCCACCTCGTCCTTGTGCTCGGGGATGCCGAAAAGCAGGACGGCGGGTATGCCCAGCGCGTGAACCTCGCGGGCGTTTTGTACAAGCTCGTCAACGGATTCCTGGAAGCAGCCCGGCATGGAGGAGATGGGCTTGCGCGCCCCCTTGCCCTCGGTGACGAAGAGGGGGTAGATGAAATCCTCGACGCCCAGGCGGGTCTCCCGGACCATCCTCCTGATGACCTCGTTCTGCCTGAGCCTCCTGGGCCTGTGTACGGGAAACATCCTCTTTTCTCCCTCCTGAAAGGCCCCCCTGCGCGGGCGCCGCTCGGGCACCCCTGACGCCGGAACCTGTATTTTCGGAAGGCCCCCTGCATGCGGGCCCCTTGGCGTGGGCCGGTGCGGCAGGCCTCTCCGGCCGGGGCCGCCGTCAATATTAAAACAGGGCGGCTCTCCGTGTAAACATGAAAAGAGGGGGCCGAAGCCCCCTCTCGCGCTTTCTCTCGGGCAAGGGCCGTTCCTTAGCCGCAGGAACCGCCCGCGCACCCGCAGGACGGCGGCTCGGGGTTCTGCCCCTTGATGACGAAACCCTGGTTGACGCCGTCGTCCACGAAGTCCATCTCCATGCCGGTGAGGTTCTGGAAGGTCTGCTGGTCGGCAAAGACCCGGAGGCCGTTCTTCTCCACCACTTCGTCCCCCGCCTGGGGAGTCTCTTCCACGTCCATCCCGTAGGCCGGCCCGCAGCAGCCGCCGCCGGCCGTGTATATTCTCAGGCCCCACTCGGCCTTCGGCAGCGATTTCGGAAATCGTAAACATTCCGTACCTCCAATGAGTTTTCTCCCTCCTAGGATAACCCATCGGGGGAGAAATGACAAGGCGCGGAGCCCGAGATTGGAGCCCGGGGCTCTCATCGTGATGGGGCATGGGTGTTGAGAGGGCGGCGAGTGAGAGCGGTTTGCAGCAGTGACGGGGCATAGAATCGAAATCAGGCGAGACCTGTGTGACTTCCACTGCAAGGTCTCAAGTAGTGTAAAACGAAACTACAAAAGGATTTACGATACAAATGCGCATAAGCCTGATATCAGCATTTCCGTTTCATGCCATCAGCCGAGGTGATTTGTCATTAGAACAATTTTTCATCCGAACTCAAATCTCCCTCACGACCTTCTTAATTAAGAATGGTGAAGGAACGAAGAGCAAAGAACCACTACTGCCATCTAAAACGCGGGAACCAGAGAGTAACCCTGGGCCTGATACCCGATCTCGGATATCCATCCATTTCCCACTCTCTTAATCTCCGGTAAGACTGACGCAGGGTCTACATTAAATACCTTAGCGGCCGCGAGGCAGATCTCGAACTTTATTCCATCCTTTGACATTGCTGTAATTGTCTTGGCAATCTCATCAAGGGTCTTCTGGTCTTCAGGGGAGAAGCCTGCTCTGTTTTTAGAGATTAATTTTACTGACGGACCAATGAACTCAACCACAAAGTCCGGTCCCTTCTTCATTGCCGCCAAATCTCTATATGTCTGGTATATCAAATCCATATGCAGCGCAGCGCTCTTTGCATCGCCTATCCTGAAATCAAAAATTGCCTTGGTCGATTTTACACCCTCAAGAGCCTTGTATTCCTCAGCAGAAACAGAGACTGCAGAGAACAAAAAAATGGCAAGTAATAGATAGTTCAGTATTGTTACTCTCCTCTTCATTCTCATACCCCCCTTCTCTCTTTAGAGATCGCTATTTAAAATATTTTCATAAAATAAAAA
>JARRLN010000032.1 GCA_037386965.1 Nitrospirota bacterium | reverse complement strand
GCCTCGATGCGGTCAAAGTCGGCATCCTTGTGAAAAAGGGTCAAATTATTTTCCATGCATATCGCGGCGATGATGCAGTCCACGGTTCTCCTGACGGTCTTGCCCTTTTTCCTGCACTCCCTATAAATCCGTGCGGCGGCAAGGTAGGTCTGGGCGCCCTTCGGTTCATGGATGGGGAATTCCAGAAGGTACTCCCGCATCCTGCGATAATCTCTGTCTTCCTTTATGCCCTGGAGGATTTCCGTAAGGATTATCCCGGTGATGGCGATGTCCGCCTCGTCCTCTACGAGCCTGTGGAGCATCCGGCGGTGGGGGGAGTTCACGCCCCTGAGGAAGTCCACCCAGACGCTGGTATCCACAAGAATCATGTCCTGCCCTTTCTCATCTCGGCGAGGTCGCCGGACCATTGCACCTTGCCTTCCAGTTCAAGGAGCTTCTTCCTCTTTGTCCTGCTGATGAGCTCCTGGAGGGCGTAATTCACAAGCTCCTTCTTGGTCTTCTTGTGAGTGAGCGTCATGGCCTCCTTCACGAGCTTTTCATCAAGCTCGATGTTCGTCCTCAACATGAAAATCACCTCCTTCCACTCTATACACCAAATATAGCATATTTATGTGTATAGAGCAAGCTTCTGCCGGTTTGGCGGGTGTTCGATTAAAATACATCCATGGTCATCTCCGCCTCCCGGCGCACCGACATTCCGGCGTTCTACGCCGAGTGGTTCATGAACCGCACGCGCGAGGGGTACGCCCTGGTCGAAAATCCCTTCAACCCCGCCCAGACGAGCAGGGTGGACCTCCGGCCCGAGGCCGTGGAGGCCGTCGTCTTCTGGACGCGCAACCCCGCGCCCCTCATGCCCCATCTGGAGGAGCTGGACAGGCGGGGCTACAGGTATTACTTTCTCTACACCATCACCGGCTATCCGCCCGTGCTCGAGCCCTTCGCCCCCCGGCCAAAGGAGGCGGTGGAGGCCTTTCGGGCACTGAGCGGGCGGGTCGGCCCCGAGAGGGTCCTCTGGCGGTACGACCCCGTCCTGATCTCGGAGGCGACCCCGGAGGAGTACATCCTCAGGAACTTCGAGGAGCTTCTCCGGGCGCTTGGTCCTTTCACCCGCCGGGTGGTGGTGAGCTTCGCCCATCTTTACGGCAAGACCGTCCGGAACCTCACGCGGGCGGCCGTCGCTTTCCAGGACCCCGACAGGGAGGCCCGCCTGCGCATCGCCCGGGGTCTTTCCCGGGCGGCGGGCGGCCAAGGCCTTCCGGTCTTCTCCTGCGCAAGCCCCGAGGACCTCTCCCCCCACGGCATTTCACCCGGGCGGTGCATCGACGGCGCGCTCATCGGGGACGTCCTGGGGGTGCGGGTCTCCGGGGAGAAGGACCCCTCGCAGAGGGCGGCCTGCGGCTGCGCACGGAGCAAGGACATAGGGGCCTACGACACCTGCTTGCACGGGTGCCTCTACTGCTACGCCACCGGCGGCCGGGAGGCCGCCCTTGGAAACCACGCGCGGCACGACCCCGCAGCAGCCTCCCTGTTGCCCCGGACCTCTCATGAGGCCGCGTGAGAAGGAGGCGGGCCACTGGTGGCCGGCCTCCTTGACACCGCATGCGGGGGGTCCTATGATGAAGGTATGAAGAGCGTTTTTTCCCTTGTTGCCCCCCTGGCCCTTCTCGCCCTGGTCTCCTGCGCGGCGCAGAAGGCCGTCAGGGCCGAGGAGGGCGGGACGCCGGAGGAAGTGACGGGGCCGTACAATGTTCTGTACTACAACGCGGAGGAGGGCAAGGACGTCGTCATCCTGGACAGGGAGGACGATGAGTACGAGTTCGTCCCCTTCAAGCCCGAGGACGTCACGCAGAGGGTGGAGGGCGTCACCGGTCCCGAGGCGGTGGAAGGCGCGGCCCGGTACCTCAAGGGCCAGGAGCCCGAGAAATGGCCCGTCCGGATACGCCGCATCCTCGATGAGCAGAACAGGGTCATCGGGTTCGAGCTCCGCTCCCGGCGGGAGCTCATATCCCGGCCCGTGCCGAACCTGATAGAGATACGCTACCTGCTCACCGGGGAGGGGAAGGTGAAAGTGGACGTCACCGTTGTGCCGCTCATGAGGCGCGGGCCCTGAGGCCGTAGTGAAGCGGTGTGCCCTCATAACCGCCCTTGCCGTGACGCTCCTTGCCGCGGGATGCGCCGGCACCCTGAGGACGTCCAACATGAAGAGCACGGAGCCCATACGGGGGACCTTCGACCTCATCCTTTATGGCGGAAACCATCTCCAGGACCTGGAGACCACCGCCATCCTCGATGTGGCCGGAGACCCCTACACCATCGTGCCCAGGGCCCCGGAGTTTGACTACCGCGTGATGAAGGGCCTGGACGCGGTCGAGGCCATCGAGCGCGCCCGTGCTTTCGACCTGCACAATCCCGCCGCCACGGCGGTGTTGCCCATGCGGGTCCAGACTGCCCAGGGCACGGTCGTGGCCTACGAGCTGAGGCCCCTGTACCAGCCCTTCGCCTTCGAGGACGTGCTGCGGGTGAGCTACTGGGAGAGCGGCGACGGCATCATCAGGGTGTCCGTACACCTGAAGCCGCAGGTCGAGGACATGCTGCACTCCGGCGGGGGCTTCCACATCTTCGGCGATTAGAAACTTCCCGGGAGACGGGCGGGGTCAATGAGCTTCGAGGAGTTCATCCAGCGGGTGCAGGCGGTGGGCGGGATGAGTGACCGGGCGGAGGCCGACCGGGCGCTCCGGGCCGTCCTTGAGACCCTGGGGGAGCGGCTCTTCCGCACCGAGCGGGACCACCTGGCCGCGCAGCTGGGCGGAGAGCTCAAGGAGGTGCTTGCCGCGAAGGCCCAGGACGACCGTTACAGCCTCGAGGAGTTCTACACCCGCGTGGGGGCCCGGGCCGACGTCCGGTACCATCAGGCGGTGGCCTATGCCCGGGCCGTGGTGGCGGTGCTTCGGGAGGCCGTCTCGCCGGGGGAGCTCAGGCGCATCTTCCGCGAGCTTCCGGACGAGTACAGGGAGCTTTTCGGGGAGGAGCCCGAAAGCCCCCTCTCCCCCACCGTCCAGTAGCACGGCCGGGCGGAAATCCCTTCAAACGCAGGACACCCTGCCCCGGAAAGAGGCGGTTCCTTGCAGCCGCCCGCCCCCCGTCGCCGGGCCGGCGTCCGGCGTGCTGTTTGCTACTTGCTCTTCCGGTGCTCCTTCGGGCTCTGCGGTGCCGCCCTCCTTGAAGAGGGAGTTCCGGGCCCCCTCCTTGAGGGTGGCCAGCGGGGCGTACCGCACGCCCGAGGCGGTCCCGTCCGGGCCGACCAGGATATTGGCCATGTCGCCGGCATGCGCGCCCTCGGGGTTCTTGAGGCCGTGCTTGGCCCCGTAGGGGTTGAAGTGCCCCCCGGCGCTCTTGAAGGGAGGCTCGCATGCGCCGGTCTCATGGATGTGGAAGGCGTGAAGCCCCGGGGGAAGGCCGGTAAGGTTGTAGGCCACTTGGAGCAGGTCGCCCTCGGTGATGACGGCGTAGCCCACCACGTTGCCGTCCTTGTCCATGAGCCTGGCCTTGGCCAGGGGGGCATCCCCTCCGGCAAGGGCGCCGTTTCCGATAAGAAGCAGGACGAAGACCGGGACGATTGCGACAAGCATTCTTCTCACATTCCTCATGGCCGAAGTGCCCTCCTCGCGGGTCGTTTCTTCCATCCTATCGAAAAAACGCCCCCTGTCAAGGGCAACCAGGCGGCCAGGGCAACCAGTTGCCTTCCTTATTAACTCCCCCCCTGCTGGCGCTTGCGGTCTGGTGGTCAAAATAAGGGACTGGTCCCTGGCGTCTACCGTTTGGTGTTAAGAAGGGGAACTGGTTTCCCCCCGGATGGCGTGGGTGAGGTTGGTGCGCTCCATGAGGGTGCCGGCCATGACGGCCCCGCTCAGGTCCGTCCCGGAGAGGTTCGCGGCGTTGAGGTTGGCGTTTATGAGGTCGGCGCCGCGGAGGTCGGCTCCCGAGAGGTCGGCGGCGTTGAAGTCGGCCCGGGTGAGGGTGGCCCCCGAGAGGCGTGCGCCCGCGAGGCGGGCCCCGGCCATGCTCATGCCGTAGCCGTTGGTTTCGCGGAGGTCCGCCCCTTCCAGGCGCGCCGCATCGCCGTCCACCTGCCGGAGGTCCGCGCCCTTGAGATGCACGCCTTGGGCCTCCACGGCGGCGAGGTTTGCCAGGTGCAGGTTTGCGCCCTCCAGGTTTGCCTCCCGGAGGACGGCGCCGGTGAGCTTGGAGAAGGAGAGGTCCGCTCCCCCGAGGTCGGCCCCCGTGAGGTCGGCCCCGGTGAGGTTGGCGTTCTTGAGGTCGGCCCCCCGGAGGTCCGCTCCGGAAAAGTTGGTCCCGATGAGGTTGACGCTTTCGAGGACGGCCCCCCGGAAGCCGCTCCCCTGGAGGTCTCCCCCGGAGAGGTCCATCCCCTTGAGGTTGGCTCCGCCGAGGTCGCAGCCCCGCGCGACCCCCCTCAGGCGAAGAAGCTCGTTGAGCCTGATGGGAGATATCCTTTCCATGCCCCCCATTATAGTGCATTCTCCCCGCCCTGTCCCGTCGGCTGCTCCTCGGCCTTCTGCGTGCCGCCCGGGTGGGGCGCTTGCGCCCTGTTGTGCGCGGGCCTCCCGCCCCTTATAATCTGCCATGGACATCGTGCCGGAGCCAGCCTGGGAAGCCCTCCTGGAGGAGCTCATGGCCCGTCCGGGGATTGCCCTCCTCCTGGGCGGGACAAGCTCGGGGAAGACCGCCCTGGCGCTCTTCGTCATCCGGGAGCTTCTCGGGCGGGGCGTCCCCGCCGCCCTGGTGGACTCCGACATCGGGCAGTCCTCCCTGGGCCCGCCGGGCACCGTATCCCTGAAGAGCTTTCGGACCCGAGCGGACATGGAGCACGCCGTGCCCGACCGGATGGCCTTTGTCGGCGGGGTCAACCCGGGCCGCCACATCGGCGAGGTCATCCACCATACGGTCCGCCTGGCGCGCTCCGCGCCGGAGAATGTCGTCCTGGTGGACTCCTCGGGCCTGGTGGACGGGGACCCGGGGCGGGCGTTGAAGCTGGGGAAGGTCCGGGCCCTCCGCCCCGCCCATGTGGTGGCACTCGAGCGCGGGGAGGAGCTGAAGCACATCCTGGGCGAGGTCCGGGGGCCGCGCATCTGGAGGATGCACGTCTCCCCGAAGGCCAGAAGCAGAAGCAGGGCCGAGCGGGCCGCCTATCGGGAGCGGAAGTTCAGGGAGCACTTTGAGGGCGCCTCCGTGAGGTGCCTCGATGCCGGCCGGGTGGCCTTCTCCCGAGGGGGCAGGAGCGTCGAGCCCGGCTTCTCCGGGCCGTCCCCGGGCCTCTGCGTGGGGCTGAACAGGGGAGAAGACACCCTGGCCCTGGGGGTTGTCGAAGCCGCCGAGGGCGGGCGGATTTGTCTTTACACCTCACTGGCCTCGCTTTCGGAGGTGGACACCCTGGCCCTCGGGGAAGAGGACTTCCGGTGCGCTCCCTAGAGCAAGCGGGCCCCCACGCGGTAGAGGCTCTCGGAATACTTCGTGCACCAGCGCACTTCCGCCCGGAGAGGGGCCTCGTCCATCTCCGAGCTGTATACCTTCACCACCTGTCCCCTCTTGAGGGGACGGTCCGTGTAAAGCCCCAGGCCGCCGTCGCTTATGTCCGTGGTCAGCCCCTCGGCCCTGGCCCTCCGGTGCTCTCCATTGCGGAAGGTGTAGACGAATTGCATCGAGACCGAAAAAGGGTCCCTTTTCTCCGACCTCTCGTCAAACCTGCCCAACCCCAACAGACCCCCCCTCACCAGGTCTCCAGCCCCTCCTGCGCGGAGGGCCGGACGCGTTCTGTGAAAATTAGCACAGGCGCACTCCCCCGTCAATGGCAAAGAGTGCCGGGGATACAACCGGCAAAAGGGCTCAAGCGGGGGAGATACGGGCCTGCGTATGATATTATAGAGGCGGCGGGGGGTTGGTCCCGCCCCAGAGCCATGGAGAACGCAAACGCCGAAGATATCCCGGCTGGCCAGGAGCAGGCGGAAGAGCAGGCTTCGCCGCAGGACCCCGTCAGCCGGGGCGCGGAGTGCCTGAGGCAAGGCGACAGGCTCCGGGCCCTGTCTTTCTTCGAAAAGGCCCGGAAGGCCGGGGACAGCCCCGAGGCCCGCTCCTACATCGGCCTTCTGACGGCCACCGACAGGGGGCAGCTCGGGCGGGGGATGGAGCTTTGCACCTCGGCTCTGGAGGAGGCCCCGGAAAACCCCGTCCTTTACCTGAACCTGGGGAAAGTGCTCCTGAAGGCCGGGGACAAGAAGAAGGCCATAGAGACCGCCAGAAAGGGTCTGCACTACGGCTACAACAAGGACATCGAAGACTGGCTCCAGACGATGGGCATCCGCAAACGCCCCCTCTTCCCCTTCCTTGCCCGGGACAACGTCCTGAACAAGTACCTGGGCTTCATTCTGAGCAGGCTCGGCCTCCGCTAGGAAGGCTCGGCCTCCTCGACTGAATCATCGAAGCGCGTCCCTCCTTCTGGCCCGCCTCGTGATCTAAAAAGGAGACCGGCCGCCCTTGATGAGGAGGCGCCTGCGCATGAGCCTGTAGGGGTAGGGCGCCAGGATGCCCGCGGCCACCAGGAGCCACAGGGCGTCCCGGAAGGGGAACGCTCCGGCGGAAGTGCCCCGGGTGATGTTCACCGTGTGGTAGAGGGGGTTGAAGAAGGCGATGTCCCGGAGGATGTCCGGAAGGCCCTCCAGGGGGAAGAAAATGCCGGAGAACAGAAAGATGGGCGTCGTAAACAGCGTGAAGTAGTAATTGAAGTAGTCGATGCCGGGGACCGCCGCGGCATAGAGGACCGAGAGGGCCGCGAAGATGAAGCCCGTCAGGAACAGAAAGGGCACCGACAGGACTATCAGGGGCGAGCCCACCAGCCCGAAGGCGGAGATGACGGCTATGATGATGCACCCGTAGAGGACGCTCTTTGTGGCCCCCCATATCATTTCCCCCGTGACGAGGTCGTCGAGGTTCACCGGCGTTGCCAGCTGGGCGTCGAAGGTCTTCTGGTAGGTCATCCGGAGGTAGGTCCCGTAGGTGCACTCGTAGGCGGCGGCGAACATGGCCGAGTAGGCCACCATCCCCGGGGCGATGTAATGCACGTAGGACTGCCCGCCTATGTTCTGGACGTACTTGCCCAGCCCCAGGCCGAGGGCCCCGAGGTAAAGGGCGGGCTCCACGAAGTTCAGCGACAGGCTGGACTTGTAGAGCTTCGTATAGACGGTAAAGTGCCGCTGCCACACACGGACCGCGCGCTTGACCTGCATCGCTTCTCCTTTCGGGGTGCATCGGTCGGGGGCTGCCCCTCAGCCGGGGGGCTGTCCCCATTGTACCGCACTCTTTTCCGGGGGTCCAAACCCTCTTCCCCCGGTGCGCCGCTTACTCCCTGAGCGCCCTGCCGGTAAGGGTGAGGTAGACGTCCTCCAGGTTCCCGGCCCCGTGGGCCTTCATGAGCCCGGCCGGGGTGTCCACGGCCACGATGAGCCCGTCGTCCATGATGGCCACCCGGTCGCAGATTCTCTGGGCCTCGTCCATGTAATGGGTGGTCACCACCAGGGTGACCTTCTTCTCCTTGAGCGCGGAGAGGTTCTCCCACACCTTGTGCCTCCCGTGGGGGTCCATCCCCGTGGTGGGCTCGTCCAGGATGAGCACGCGGGGCTCGTTGATGAGGGCGCGGGCCAGAAGCAGCCGCCTCTTCATCCCCCCGGAGAGCCTCTGGACGTTGACATCCGCCTTTTCGGCCAGCTCCACAAACCGGAGCAGCTCCCGGGCCCGCGGCACGGAGACCTTCTTGGGGATGCCGAAGTACCGGGCGTAGACGAAGAGGTTCTCCAGCGAGGTGAGGTCGGGGTCCAGGTTCTCGTCCTGGGGCATCACCCCCTCCAGGGCCTTGATGCCGGAGGGCTCCTCCGTGACGTCCATCCCCAGCACCGTCACCGTTCCCTCCGTGGGCGGGTGATAGCAGTATATCGTGCGCATGACCGTGGTCTTCCCGGCCCCGTTGGGCCCCAGGAAGCCGAAGTTCTCCCCTTCCTCGATATCGAAGTCCACCCCCTTCACCGCCCGGAAGGAGCCGTAGTCCTTGACGAGGTTCCTGGCACTGATGACCGGCATAGGCCCATTATATCATCGGCCGCCCAGGCCGCCCCTCTGGTATAATGGCAACGATACCCCATGGGAAAGGAAAGCCCGTGAGCCGCCGCCTGCCCGAAGAGTTCAAGGATGAAACCCTCGCCCCTCTCTCGGTCGCCTCGCGCCTGGGCGAGGCCCGGCAGGTGGAGGCTGTCCTGGACGAGGCGGGCGTGGACTACACCGTGGATATCGTGGAGCTTGCTTCCACCGGGGTCATGGGCATCCTTTTCGGCTCGGTAAAGAAAGGGGTCATGTTCCTCGTGCCCGAGGAGCGCCGGGCCTTCTGCCGCGACCTCCTCGTGCGTGCGGGCCTCGAGGGACTGCTGACGGACTGAGGGCTAAAGGGTAAGCACACCCGTGGGGGCGTAGCGGCTTGCCACCCGAAGGGGAAGGCCCGGGGCGAGAATGCTCCGGTGGGTGCGCAAGGCCAGGGCCAGCGCGTTGTTCGTTTCCGAGAGGTGGGCCAGGCAGGCCCACCTGAGCCCTTTTCCATATTCCCTCAGAAGCTCCGCCGCTTCCCTGTTGGACAGGTGTCCGCCGGGCCCCTCTATGCGCCTCTTGAGGCTCCGGGGGTAGGGGCCCCGCCTGAGCATCTCCGGGTCGTAGTTGCTCTCGAGGAAGACGCCGTCCAGGGTGCTCAGGACCTCGCCCAGCCCCTGGAAGGCATGGCCCAGGTCGGTCAGGATGCCCAGGCTCTTCCCGCCGGCCGTCACCACGAAGCCCGCCCCGTCCACCCCGTCATGGCGCGTGGGGATGGAGCGCACCCGGGCCTCGCCGAAGGCGAGCGTCCCCCCGGCAAGAAAATAATGCACGTCCCGGAGCTTCCCCAGGGGATGGCGCGCGAGGGCTTCCTCCAGGGTGCGCGGCGTGAAGAAAAGGGGCAGCCCGAACTTCCTCTGGAAGACCCCGGCCTTCAGGACGTGGTCGGCGTGGTCGTGGGAGATGATGACGGCGTCCACGTCCCGCACCTCCCTGCCCAGGGCCCGCAGCCCGGCCTCCACGCGCGAGCCCGGGATGCCGGCATCGAAGATGAGGCGGGCCCCTCCGGCCTCCACGTAGAGGCAGTTGCCGTTGCTCCCGGACTGAAGAGAGACCGCCCTGATGACCATAGGCTGCACTACTGTATCAGCGCCCCTCTCTTTTTTCAAGCCATCCAGATGCCATCCAGATGGCCTTTTAACCACTCGGGCGGCCCTTTTCAGACCCGGCAGCGGGACAATCCGCTACACTTCCCGGCCCTGTCCGCCTTTCTTCCTTCTGTGGTAAAATATTATGCTGTTCCTTTGAATTCCCGATGGAAAACGATATCGCCATAGGGGTGGACCTCGGGGGCACGAACATCCGGGCTGCCGTGGTCGGCGGGGAGGGGAAAATCCTGAGGAAACTCAAGGCCTCCTCGGCTGGTGACCCCATAAGGGCTCTTGCCGGGATGGTGGCCGAGCTCCGCGGCCAGTACCCCGGCGTCCGGGGCGTGGGCCTGGGGACGGCGGGCCTGGTGGACAGGCGGGGGCTCCGGGTCATCCACTCGCCGAACATCCCGGCCCTCGCGGGCAGGAGCTTCCGCTCCCTGAACCTGGGCCTTCCCCTGGTGGTGGAAAACGACGCCAACGCCGCCGCCCTGGGGGAGCGCTGGATGGGGGCGGGGCGCGAGTTTCAGGACTTCGTGCTCTTCACCCTGGGCACGGGCATAGGCGGCGGCATCGTGCAGGGAGGCAGGCTCCTCGGGGTGGCCGCCGAGGTGGGCCACATGGTGATTGAGCGGGACGGGGAGCGCTGCTCCTGCGGCAACAACGGCTGCCTGGAGCAGTACGCGGCTGCCCGCGCCATCGTGCAGTGGCTGGTGAGAGAAGTGGAGGGGGGACGTGAGAGCCTCCTTCTGGAGACCATGGGAGGGCGCCTGCACGGCGCCACGGCCAGGGACGTGGCCGGGGCCGCCCGGGAGGGCGACCCCCTGGCCCGGGAGGCCCTCAGAAGGGCCGGAAGGGCCCTGGGCGTGGGCATCGCCAACATGGTGAACCTCCTCGCTCCGGAGGCCGTCATCCTCACCGGCGGCCTCGTGGGGGCCTGGGACATCTATGTCGAGGAGGCCGTGAGAGAGGCCTCCCGCCGGAGCATGCCCGGGCTCTTCGAAGGCCTCCGCATACTGCCCTCGGCCCTGGGGGCAGATGACGCCGGCGTGCTGGGGGCCGCGGCCCTCGTGCTGGAGAACGCGTGAGATGAAGAAGATAGCGAAGAAGAACATCCGGAACTTTTCCATCGTGGCCCACATAGACCACGGAAAGTCCACCCTGGCCGACCGCATCCTGGAGCGCACCGGGGCCCTCTCGGAGAAGGAGCTTTCCGTCAAGCAGGTCCTGGACTCCATGGACCTGGAGCGGGAGCGGGGCATCACCATCAAGGCCCATGCCGTCCGCCTCCGCTACAGGGCGCGGGACGGGCAGGACTACATCCTGAACCTCATAGACACCCCCGGGCACGTGGATTTCTCCTACGAGGTCTCCCGCTCCCTGGCCTCCTGCGAGGGGGCGCTCCTCGTGGTGGACGCGGCCCAGGGCATCGAGGCCCAGAGCCTGGCCAACGCCTACCTGGCCATCGAGAACAACCTGGAAATCATCCCCGTCGTCAACAAAATAGACCTCCCCGCCGCCGAGCCCGAGCGCGTGCGGGCGGAGATTGCCGGGGCCCTGCCCCTTTCGGCGGAGGAGGCCATCCTGACGAGCGCCAAGACGGGCGAGGGGGTGGACGAGGTCCTGGAGGCCATCGTCAAGCGCCTTCCCCCGCCCGAGGGCAGCGACGAAGAGCCCCTGAGGGCCCTCATCTTCGATTCCTGGTTCGACAGCTACCGGGGGGCCGTGGTCCTGGTGCGGGTGTTCGACGGGGCGGTCGCAAAGGGCACGCGCATCCGCCTGATGAGCAGCCGGAAGGAATTCGAGGTGACCGAGGTGGGCGTGTTCGGCCCCAGGATGGAGCCCGTGGCCGCCTTGGGCGCAGGGGAGGCGGGCTACCTCATGGCCGGCATCAAGAACGTCTCGGATACCAGGGTGGGCGACACCATCACGGAGGCCGGCAGGCCGGCCGCCGCCCCCCTGGCGGGATACAAGGAGATACGGCCCATGGTCTTCAGCGGCCTCTACCCCACCGAGATGGCCCGGTACGAGGACCTCAAGGACGCCCTGGAGAAGCTGAGGCTCAACGACTCCTCCTTCCTCTACGAGCCCGAGAGCTCGCATGCCCTGGGGTTTGGCTTCCGGTGCGGGTTCCTGGGGCTCCTGCACATGGAGATCATCCAGGAGCGCCTGGAGCGGGAGTTCGGCCTTTCCCTCCTGTGTACCACCCCCACGGTGCGCTACCGGGCCACCGACGGGAAGGGCAACGTCCATTTCGTCCATAACCCGGCCCAGTGGCGCGAGGATTTCAGAGGGATGGAGGAGCCGTACGTCAAGGTTGTCATCTTCGTCCCGGAGGGCTTCGTGGGCCCGGTGATGGACCTCTGCCAGGGGCGGATGGGGGTGCAGAAGGACTTCCGCTACGCCGGAAAGGAGCGCATCATGCTCACCTATGAGATGCCCCTTACGGAAATCCTCTGGGACTTCTACGACAGGCTCAAGACGGTCTCCCGGGGCTACGCCTCCATGGACTACGAGCCCCTGGGTTACAGGGAGGCCGGCCTGGTCCGCCTGGACATTCTCATAAACGGCGAGCCCGTGGACGCCCTTTCCTTGATAGTCCATGGAGATAAAGCTTATTATAGAGGGAGGCAGGTCGTGGAGGGCCTGAAGGGCGTCATCCCGCGGCAGATGTACGAAGTGGCCATCCAGGCCGCCGTGGGGGGCCGGATCATAGCCCGCGAGACGGTCAAGGCCATGAGAAAGGACGTCCTGGCCAAGTGCTACGGCGGCGACGTCACCAGGAAGCGGAAGCTCCTGGAGAAGCAAAAAGAAGGAAAAAAGAGGATGAAGCAGGTGGGCAAGGTGGAAATCCCCCAGGAGGCCTTCCTCTCCGTCATGAAGGTGACATAATGGAAGCCAGATTCTCTCTATCCCCCGAATACGACAAGCTGAAAGAATATCCGGTTGCCATTTGGCTGTTGGGCCTGCTGGCAATGGTGAAAAGCGTCTTCTGGCTGGTAGGGGAAACCGACGTCGTCAGTTATTTCTTTCTGAACAAGTACATATTGACCGGCATCCTCTATTTCGTTTTCGGGATCGGCATCATCAACCTGAGAAGATGGGCGTTGAAGGGGCTCATAGCGTTATCCGTTTTCGACATCGCCTTTTTCCTCGTATTCCCGGACTCCAAGGTGACTTTTTTCCCGAGCCTGGGCGGCGGGGGGCGATTCATTCAATTGGTGACGATGTATGGAGTTTCCGGTTTCGTTGGAAGCCTCATAATGCTCGGGTTGGCCTTCTATGCCCGCGATTTCTTCGGAAAGAGCCTTCATTTCAGGGATTTGCTCAAGACGAAAAAGAAAAGCGCCGAAAGAGAATATACCGCTGCCATTATCGTCGCCCTGCTGCTTGCCCTGATAATCCGGGCGCATGCCGTGCAGGCCTTTAAAATCCCCACCGGCTCCATGGAAAACACCCTGCTCGTGGGCGACCACCTGCTGGTGACCAAGTTCATATACGGCACGAACATACCGTTCACCCATGGCGATATCCTCCCCGTGAGGGACCCTGAGCGGGGGGACGTCGTCGTCTTCAAGTACCCCGAGAACCCGAAGAGGGACTTCATCAAGCGCATCGTGGGCGTGGGCGGGGACGTCGTGGAGTCGCGGGACCAGAAGATTTACGTAAACGGGGTTCTGCAGAAGGAGCCCTACGCGATTCACCTGGACAGGGGCTCCAACCCCGGGGAGAGCGTCCCCCGGGACAATTTCGGCCCCATCGTGGTCCCGGAGGGGAAGTACTTCATGATGGGGGACAACCGGGACCACAGCTACGACAGCCGTTACTGGGGGTTTGTGGACAGGGACCTGATAGAGGGCAAGGCCCTCGTCATCTACTGGTCCTGGGACGGAGAGAGCCATCTGCCCAGGCTGGGCAGGATGGCGAAACTCGTGGAGTGACCTCATGAAAAAACTGAGAATTCTGCTCTGCCTGGCCGCCATAGGGACCGGGCTCTATGCGGCCTTCCTCTTCGGGATGCCCAAGTACCGGTACGAGGTCTTCAAGTCCGACGCCAATGACATCATCAGGTTCAACATCCATCACGAAAAAGAGATGGTGGACAACTTCTATGAGAAGGCCCGGGAGGCGGGCGTCCCCCTGAGGCGCGAAGACATCCACGTGGAGCGCGGGATGGACGGCGAGTTCCGGGCCGAGATGTCCTGGATGGAGACCGTGGACTTCTTCGGCCTATACCAGAAGACCTTTATGTACAGCGTGGAGGTCCACGAGTAGCGTGTTTACCGGACTGGTGACCGAGATGGGGGAGGTGCTCTCCCTCAGGCGGCGGGGCACCGGCGCGGTGCTGGCCGTGCGGGCGCCCGGGGCGGCCCGGGACGCGGCGGTGGGAGACAGCATCGACGTAAGCGGCGCCTGTCTCACCGTCACCTCCGTCTCGGGAGAGGCCCTCGTGTTCGACCTCTCGGGGGAAACGCTTTCCCGGACCACCCTGGGCGGGCTCAGGCCGGGGGCCCGGGTGAACATCGAGCCGTCGCTGGCGGCCTCGGGCAAGCTGGGCGGGCACTTCGTCACGGGGCACGTGGACGCCGTGGGCGCCATCAGGCGGAAGGCCCGTGACGGGGAGATGCTCTCCCTTACGGTCGAAGCCCCGCCGGAGGTGGCCGCGCTTCTGGTGGAGAAGGGCTCCGTGGCCGTGGACGGCGTCAGCCTCACCGTGGTGGACGTCCTCGGGGATGCCTTCACGGTGGTCGTCGTCCCCCACACGGCGGCCGTCACCACCCTGGGGCGGAAGGGCGCGGGGGACCGCGTGAACCTGGAGGCCGACATCATCGGCAAGTACGTCCACAGGTTCCTCCACGAGCGGACCGGGGAGGCCGACACGCTCTTGAAGACCCTGGCGCGGGAGGGCTTCGTCGGGGGCTGAACGAGGAGGGAGCAGAGAGATGAAATACGCGTTCAATACCATCGAGGAAGCCGTCGAGGAGATGCGCGCCGGGCGGATGGTCATCCTGGTGGACGACGAGGACCGGGAGAACGAAGGGGACCTCTGCATGGCCGCCGAGAAGGTGACCCCCGAGGCGGTCAATTTCATGGCCAAGCACGGACGGGGGCTCATCTGCCTGTCGCTTACGGCCGAGAAGGTGGAGTCCCTGGGCCTTCCCCTCATGACCGACCAGAACAGCTCCCCCTTCGGCACGGCCTTTACCGTCTCCATCGAGGCCAAGAGGGGCGTGAGCACCGGCATCTCGGCCCACGACCGGGCCACCACCATCCTGACCGCCGTCGGGCCGGACTGCACGGCCAAGGACCTGGTCCGTCCGGGGCACGTTTTTCCCCTCAGGGCGAAGCCCGGCGGGGTGCTTCAGCGGGCGGGGCAGACCGAGGGCTCGGTGGACCTGGCCCGGCTGGCCGGCCTCATCCCGGCGGGGGTCATCTGCGAGATAATGAACGACGACGGCACCATGGCCCGGGTGCCCGAGCTCATGGCCTTCGCCCGGACCCACGGGGTCAGCATCGTCACCGTCAAGGACCTCATCACCTACCGGATGAAGAAGGAGCTCCTGGTCAGGCGGGTGGCCGACGTCGTGCTGCCCACCGAGTACGGGGAGTTCCGGGGCATCGCCTATGCCAACGACGTGGACACCCAGGTGCACCTGGCCCTGGTGAAGGGCGACATTCTCCCCGGCGACAGGGTGCTCGTGCGGGTGCACTCGGAGTGCCTGACGGGGGACGTCTTCGCCTCGCGGCGGTGCGACTGCGGGGAGCAGCTGCATTCGGCCATGCGCCAGATAGAGGAAGAAGGAAAGGGCGTCCTGCTTTACATGAGGCAGGAAGGGCGGGGCATCGGCCTGGCCAATAAGCTCCGGGCCTACGAGCTTCAGGACAGCGGCGGCCTGGACACCGTGGAGGCCAATATCAAGCTCGGGTTCAAGGCGGACCTGAGGGACTACGGCATCGGGGCCCAGATGCTCGTGGACCTGGGGGTCAGGGACATGCGCCTCATCACCAACAACCCGAAGAAGATCGTCGGCCTGGAGGGGTACAGCCTCCGCGTGGTGGAGCGCGTCCCCCTGGAGACCAATCCCCACGAAAAGAACATCCGTTACCTCGAGACCAAGAAGAAAAAGCTCGGACACCTGCTGGAGAACGTG
Organism: Nitrospirota bacterium; assembly: GCA_037386965.1. NCBI lineage: Bacteria > Pseudomonadati > Nitrospirota > Nitrospirota bacterium. The sequence continues at coordinate 9,193 of JARRLN010000032.1, read as the reverse complement.
TAGAGTCCTTCCCCCTCCCTTCCCACGGGCGTGCGGTGCCTCCTTTTTCTTGCTTTGGCGCGGGGGATGTGCTATTCTACGGGCGTAGCGAGAAGGATGCGTTTCGGGTGCAGGGACGCAGGGTATCCCGGTTGCGGTTTTCTACGGCATGCCTCCTTGAGTTCGCTCGACATCACTGAAGAAAGGAGGTATGCTCGTGGCAAAGGGAACCGTGAAGTGGTTTAACGAGTCGAAGGGCTACGGCTTCATCACGACGGAAGAAGGCCGCGATGTCTTCGCTCATTATTCGTCCATCAGCGGCGAGGGGTTCAAGACCCTGGCCGAGGGCGACGCGGTGAGTTTCGATGTCGTGGACGGGGACAAGGGCCCGAAGGCGATGAACATCGTCAAGCTCTAGCTTGCTCGGACGCCGGCCCTCGCCGAGGGGGCCGGCTTTTCATCCCACATATGCCACCGTTCCTTTCCCGTTTCCCCCTTTTCCGTGGCAAAGTCTGAAAGAGGAGAAAGCATGGCAAAAAAGCTCTATATCGGAAACCTTTCCTATGAAGCGACCGAGGAGGACCTCAGAGAGCTCTTCCTGCGCATCGGGCAGGTGCAGTCCGTCAAGGTCGTGACCGACCCGGCGACGGGGCGCTCGCGGGGGTTCGGCTTCGTGGAAATGGGCTCCGAGGAGGAGGCCCAGCGGGCGATGCAGGAACTCGACGGCACCACCTTCATGAACAGGGCGCTCCTGGTCAAGGAGGCCCGCCCCCAGGCCGAGAGGGAAAGGCGGGGCAGGGGACCGGGCGGCCCCGGCAGGGGAGGCAGGCCCCAGAGACGGTCCGAGTGGAAGTAACGGTCCAGAACGACCTGGAAGCGGCTCTCAGGCAGCTCAGGAAAAAGCTCCAGAAGGAAGGCGTCCTGGGCGAACTGAAAAAAAGGCGTCACTACGAGAAGCCCTCGGTCAAGGAGAAGAACAAGCGCAGGGAGGCCCAGAGAAGAAGAGCGAAAAGGGCCCGGAGGCGGAAGGTGCGCACCCGCTGACACGTCTGCGTTTCGTCCTTCGCCCTCCGTGCCGTCCCGCAGGCTCGGCCTGCCCCGACTTAACATCGAGATGTCTTTAGCCATTGAAAAGGGTGACATTCGTTACCGAGAGTTTTAAAAGGGGTCCGTGACCCCCGGGCGCGGCCCCGCTGCCACTTAACGTTGGAATGTCCGTTGCTGTTGAAAAGGATGATACTGGTTAAAACCAGTTAAAAAGGGGCTGGCCTCCGGGCGGCCCCCATGGATTCCCCCCCTTGAGCGGTCCCTGCGCGCTTTCCTTGTTTGCGTTCCTTTTCCCCCTCATCCGCGGCCTCTTCCAACACCGCTTCTTCATCCAGGCCTCCCCGGGGGGGCGAACGTGGTAAAATAGCCTCCATGGCGCCTGCGGCCGCGCACAGGGAGAGGGGGGCGGATGAAAAAGGATAAGGAAGACCCGAGGTCCCCCATGGATGAGCTTGTGGCCCTCCTTTTGCGGGAGGGGGAAGCACGGTCCGCGGACGCCGTGGCCACGGGGGTGCTCCGGGTGCTCAGCGAGCTGGGGGCGCAGCTGGCGGCCGAGAGAGAGGAGCGCCTGAGGCTTGCCGACCGGCTGGCGCGCATGGAAAGGGATTTCAGGATGCTCATCGAGGAGCTCAGGAACCTGGGCTACATCGAGAAGGTGGGAGACAGGAGGAAGCCCCTCAAGCGGGCCGCGCTCTTCCAGGAGGCCCTGGTCAACCTCCTCAAAAAGAAAGGCGTCCTGACGAAGAAGGAGCTCAACGAGGAGATCCTCTCCCTCACCGGCTCCGGAAAGCCGGCCTCCCGGAAAAAGTAGCCCCTTACGTCTTTGCCGCGGTACGGGCCTTGACGGCCTCGGTGAGCCTTTCCCTGATCTCTTCCCTGCCGCCGTTGAGGGTGCACCCCGCGGCGTTTTCGTGCCCGCCGCCGCCGAACTCCTGGGCCACCCGGGCCACGTTGACCCTGCCCTTGCTCCGGAGGCTGACCTTCCAGGTGTCCTTCTGCACCTCCCGCATCAGGATGGAGACCCCGATGCCTTTTATGAGGAGGGGGAAGTTGACGAAACTCTCCGTGTCCAGAGCGGTTGTGCCGGTCTTCTCGAACATCTCCTGCGAGATGGCCGAGACCCCCACGCCGTCGGCGACCTCCATAGTGGAGAGGTTCAGGCAGAGAAGGTCGAACTTGTTGGGGGTCCAGTTGCGATAGAGGTTGTTTGCCACGCTCCCGGCGTTGGCCCCGGCCTCCACGAGCGCGGCCGCCGCCCTCAGGGCCAGGGGCGTGGTGTTGGCGTAGCGGAACGTGCCGGTGTCCACGGCCAGGCCGGTGTAAAGGTTGGTGGCCATGGCGGGTGTGAGGGCGATCCCCAGGGCCTTCAGAAGCTCCAGGACCATGAGGGCCGTGGCCGCGTAGGAGGACTCCACCCAGGTCACGTCGCCGAAGTCCGAGCCCGTCTCGTGGTGGTCGATGACGGCGCTCCGGGCGAAGGTCCTTCCCGTGAGGCCGGCCCTGTCGGGCCTGTTACAGTCCAGGAGCACCACCGCGGCCTTCCGCTCGAACCCCTCGGGCACCGTGTCGGTGACCTTCTCTTGGCCGGGGAGAAAGTCGTAGGGCTCCGGTATCCGGTCGGTGCTCATGACCACGGCCTCCTTGCCCATGCCCCTCAGGCCTTCTGCAAGGGCCAGGGCCGAGCCCAGGGTGTCGCCGTCGGGGCTGACGTGGCAGGCAAGGAGGAGGTGGTGCTGCTCCATGAGAAACCGGGCCATGGCGTCCCGGCCGTTCATTGCTCCTCCTTCTTGAGGTCCCTGAGAATCTTCTCGATGTGCTGGCCGTAGCCCACCGAAGTGTCGATGCGGAACTCCAGGTCGGGGATGACCTTCATCCGAAGCCTCCTGCCCAGCTCCTGCCGGATGAAAGGGCGGACCTTGCCGAGGACTTCCAGGACATCGTCCTTCTCCTCGTCCTTGAGGGTGCTCACATAGACGCGGGCCAGGCGCAGGTCCGGCGTGACATCCACCTCCGTTACGGTGACGAACGCGAGGCGGGGGTCCTTCGCCTTGCTTGTGATTATCTCTGCGATTTCCTCCCTCAGAAGGTGGGCCACACGCTCGGAGCGCTTGTAGGGCAGCATTCCTCGGGTTCCTGTCCGGGGGCGGTCACGAGAGGCGGGCGGCAACCTTCTCCAGGACGAAGTTCTCCAGGATGTCGCCCACCTTGATGTCGTTGAAATTCTCCACCGTGATGCCGCATTCGTAGCCGCTCTGCACTTCCTTGGCGTCTTCCTTGAAGCGCTTGAGGCTGCCTATCTTGCCCTCGTAGATGACCACGCTGTCGCGGATGACCCGCAGGCCGTCGCTGTTGCGGCTCATCAAGCCGTCCAGGACCATGCAGCCGGCGATGGTCCCCACGCGAGAGACCTGGAAGGTCTGGCGGACCTCGGCCCGCCCCAGGACGTTTTCCTTGATGGTGGGGGCCAGCATGCCCTCCAGGGCCTTCTTGACGTCCTCGATGGCCTCGTAGATGACGTTGTACAGCTCGATGTCCACGCCCTCGCGCTCCGCCGTCTGGGAGGCCTTGGCGTCCGGGCGGACGTTGAAGCCGATGATGATGGCGTCGGAGGCGCTGGCCAGCATGACGTCGGACTCGTTGATGCCGCCGGCGCCGGAGTGTATCACCCGCACCTTGACCTCGGGATGGGTGATGCCCTCCAGGGCGTCCTTGATGGCCTCGACGGAGCCCTGCACGTCGCCCTTGATGATGATGTTCAGGTCCTTGATGTCGCCTTCCTTGATCTTGGCGTACAGCTCGTCCAGGGTGACCTTCGGCCTGGCGCCCACCTCCAGGGAGCGCTGCTTGTGCAGGCGGCCCGCCACTATCTGCCGGGCCTTCTTCTCGTCCTCCACCACGGCGAAGGCGTCGCCGGCCATGGGGACGTTGCCGAAGCCCAGGACCTCCACCGGCGTGGAGGGGACGGCCCTGTCTATCTTTCTGCCCATGTCGTCCACCAGGGCGCGTACCTTGCCCTGCTGAAGTCCGGAGATGAAGACGTCTCCCACCCGAAGGGTGCCGTTTTGCACGAGCACCGTGGCCACGGGGCCGCGCCCCCTGTCCAGCTCGGCCTCGATGATGACGCCCTGGGCCGGGCGGTCGGGGTTGGCCTTCAGCTCCAGGACCTCGGCCTGAAGCAGGATGAGCTCCAGGAGGCTCTCTATGCCGATGCGCTGCTTGGCGCTCGTCTCGGCGAAGATGGTCTGCCCGCCCCAGGCCTCGGGCACCACGTCGTGCTCGGCCAGCTCGCCCATCACGCGCTGCACGTTGGCCTCGGGCTTGTCTATCTTGTTGACGGCGACCACGATGGGCACGCCGGCGGCCCGGGCGTGGTCTATGGCCTCCACGGTCTGGGGCTTCACGCCGTCGTCGGCCGCCACGATGAGCACCACGATGTCCGTCACCTTGGCCCCCCGGGCCCGGAGCGCGGTGAAGGCCTCGTGCCCCGGGGTGTCCAGGAAGACTATCTCCTTGCCCTTCAGGGAGACCTTGTACGCCCCGATGTGCTGGGTTATGCCCCCGGCCTCGGTCTCGATGACCTTGGTCTCCCGGATGGCGTCCAGCAGGGAGGTCTTCCCGTGGTCCACGTGTCCCATGATGGTGACGATGGGGGGGCGGGGCCGGAGCTCGCCCTGCTCCTCGGCGGCCATCTCGGGCAGGGTGGTGAGGTCCTCGGGCTGCTCCACCTCGAGCTTCAGGCCCATCTGGTCGGCCACCAGAAGGGCGGCATCGAGGTCCACGGGCTGGTTGACCGTGGCCATGTAGCCCATCTTCATGAACTCCTTGATGACCTCGCCCACCTTGACGCCGATGGTCTCGGCAAAGTCCTTGACGGTGACGCCCTCATGGACCTTGAGGCTCTTCTTCCGGGGGGCGGTCACCGTGGGCATCTGCTTTTCGTGCCTGCGGGGCCTTTCCCTGGCTGCCGGGCCTCCGGCGGGCCTCCTCAGCCCCGGCGGGGCGGCGTGCCGCTTGGAGGGCTCTATCTTCCGGATGGCCTGGAAGGCCCGCTGCATGCCGGGCTTGCCCTTGAACTTCTCCATCTTCTCGCCCTTCATGTCCTTGCGGAACCGGTCCGGCACCTTCATCTCGGTCTCCTCTTCCGGAAGGATGTCGGCCACGTCTCCCACGGTGTAGGGGCGCTGCGGGGGCTTCTTCCTCTCCTTGGGCTTGGCAGAAGCGGGATGCTGAGGGGCTGCCTTGCGGGGCTGCTCTTTCTTCTCCCGGCGGGGGGGCCTGGCCGGCGGGGCGGCGCGCTTTGGTCCGGGGCCGGGCTCCTTCTTCTGCTCCACCTTTTCGCGCTTGGCGGGCCGGCGCGCCTCGGGCTTCTTCTGCTCCCGGGGACCCGGCGGGGCCGCTTCCGCCTTTTTGGGGGCGGGCTTTTCCGCCTTGCGGGAGAAGGCCTCGGTCACCTTCCGTACGGCCTCTTCATCCACCCCCGAGGAATGCGTCTTGGCCGGGATGCCCAGCTTATTGAGGACGACCAGGACCTCTTTGTTGCTCTTGCCCAGCCGCTTGGAAAGCTCGTGAACGCGTATGTTTGCCATCGATGTAGAAACCCTCCAGAGACATGCGTCGCGCTTGTCAGAAAGTATCTAAAATGTTATCATAAAAAGCATTTTTAAATCAATTTGAGGAGGTCCTCCCCCGTGGCGAAGTGTCAGGTTTGCGGAAAAATGAGGATGGTCGGCAACAACGTCAGCCATGCCAACAACAAAACGAAGCGCTCCTTCAACCCCAACCTCCAGCGGACGCGCGTCGTCCTGGACGGCAAGAGCCAGCGGGCCTACGTCTGCACCCGGTGCCTGCGGTCCGGAGCGGTGCAGAAGGCCCTCTGAGGGTGAAACGGGCGGACCGGGAACTCCTCGTCCTGGCCCGCGACCTGGGCCTTGCAAGCGGCATCGCCCTGGCCCGCGTCAAGGAGCGCTGGGCAGAGCTTTTCCCCGGTCCCGCCTCCCTGAACTCCTCCCCCGCGAGCATTGAGGACGGCCGGCTCCTGGTCATGGTGTCCTCCCCCGTCTGGCTTCAGCAGATGAGCTTCTACAGGGCCGAGATGCTCGCCAGGCTCCAGCCCCTCGGCGTCCGAGACATAAGGCTCAAGGTGGGCCGTCCCGGCCGGATGAAGCCCCCGCCCGGCCCCGGCGCGGGCCCCGCCGTGCGTGCGCGTCCTTCGGAGCATGACCTGGCCTTCATCGAGGAGGCGCTCCTCGGGGTGAAGGACCAGGAGCTGGCCTCACGCATCCGGGCCGCCCTCGGGAAATGGGCATGCCGCAAGGACGTGGCCGCCCGGAAGCGCCGCCGGTGATTCGTTCCTTCCCCTCCCTTCTTCCCCGAAAGAAAAAATGTGATATGTCCCCTTGACACCGTTTCCTCCCTTGTTTAATGTAGGGCAGAATGCATAAAAGGAGTGTTGCCATGAACCTAGGTCGGCTGACAGCGTTGGTGGCTCTGGGCGCCCTGCTCGGGGTGGTTTCCCCGGTGAAGGCCGAGCATTTCGAGTACAAGCAGTACGTGGTCAAGCGCGGGGACACCCTTTGGGACATCTCGCGCGCCAACATGGAGGACTCTTTCCAGTGGCCGCTCATCTGGCGGGAGAACCAGCGCATAAACAACCCCGACCTCATCTACCCCGGCCAGGTCATCACCATACCGGTGCGGGTCCTCTCGCAGGACAGCGTTTCGGTGAAGGCCACCCAGGAGCCCGCGTCGGAAACCGGGGCGGAGACCCCCGCGCAAACCGAGGCGGAGGCCACGAGGAAGGACGGCCAGGACCTTGAGGTCACGACGCTCAAGCCCCTCATCACCCGCGAGGCTCTCCTTGAGAGCGGCTACATCACCAAGGACGTGCCCCGTGTGGGGAGGATTACCGGGGCGATGCGCGGCGAGACCCTCTACGGGACGGGCTCGAGGATATACATCGAGACGGACCGTCCCACCGAGGTGGGCCAGAAGTTCTACGTCATCCGCAAGGAGGCCAAGGTGAAGCACCCCGAGACGGGGAAGTTCCTGGGGTGGCTCGTGCGGGTGCGCGGCACCGTGGTTGCCGAGGAGGCGGGCACGAAGCGGCTCAAGGCCAGGGTGACCGAGGCCTTCGATTCCATCGTCGAGGGTGACGTCCTGGACGACTACTACGAGGTGCTCCCGCCCTTCCTGACGGGGGAGGCCCGCACTCCCCAGGTGGGCGGATATGTCGTGGCCTCCAAATACATGAAACGTTTAAACGGGCAGTTCGAGGCCGTCTTCATCGACAAGGGGAAGGAGGACCAACTGCAGGAGGGCGACCTGCTCATGACCCTGTTTCCGGGCACCGACGACCGGCGAAACTCGGTCATCCAGCTGGTCAACGTGCGGGAGTCGACTTCCCTGGCCCTCATCAAGGAAAGCAGAAACGAGGTGAAGAAGGGCGACGAGGTCAGCGGCTTGGCCCGCTGAGAAACGGCCCGGACGTGAAAAAAGCCCCGCTCCTTGGAGCGGGGCTTTTCTGTGCGTTCAGCCGGACGCTTACGATATCAGCGTTCTCAGTGCCCTGAGCCTGCTGGGGTGCTTGAGCTTCCGAAGGGCCTTGGCCTCTATCTGCCGGACCCGCTCCCGGGTGATGGAGAGGAACCTCCCCACCTCCTCCAGGGTATGGTCCCGGTCCGCCCCGATGCCGAAGCGCATCTTGATGACCTTCTCCTCCTTGGGCGAGAGGGTGCGCAGCACCCTCTGCAGCTGCTCGGAGGACTCCAGCCGCTCGGCGTCGGAGTAGGGCGAGGGGCTGGACTTGTCCCCGATGAAGTCCTCAAGCTCGGTGTCCTCGTCCCCGATGGGTGTTTGAAGGGCGATGGGGTCCTGGATGGCCCGGAAAACCTCCTCCACCTTCTTGGGCGGCACGCCCAGCTTTCTGGCTATTTCCTCGTTGGAGGGCTCCTTGCCGAGCTTGTGGGTCAACTCGCGGGAGGCCTTGGTCACCCGGTTGTAGAACTCCATCATGTGCACCGGCACGCGGATGGTCTTGGTCTGGTCGATGAGGGCCCGGGTGATGGCCTGCCTGATCCACCAGGTGGCGTAGGTGGAGAACTTGAAGCCCTTCTTGTACTTGAACTTGTCCACGGCCTTCATGAGGCCGATGTTGCCTTCCTGGATGAGGTCCAGAAGCGGCAGGCCCCGGCCGACATAGTTCTTGGCGATGTTGACCACCAGGCGCAGGTTGCGCGTGATGAGCTCGTCCTTGGCCTCGGTCATGAGCTCCCGCACCTTCACGAGGCGCTCCCACTGCTGCCTGAGGGCGTCCACCTTCACGCCGGCCTCGGACTCCACCTTCTTGTACATCTGCTGGGCTTCCTTCAGCGTGGCCTCGAGCTTGCGGGGCTGAATGCCCTTTTTCTTCTTCTCGTTGACCAGCTTGCGGAGCTGCTTGACGTCGCCGTAGCGGGCGACCTTCTCATCCGCCTCGGCCACCATTTCCATGAGGACCTCGAGGCGGGCGAAGGTGTTGGTGAGGGCCTCGTCCTCGACGTCCTCGGGCTCGGCGCCCTCCATCTCCTCGGAGACGCGCTGGTACTCGTTCTCGTACAGGGGCATGGCCTTCACGATCTCGGCCGTTATCTCCTTGCCCTCCTCCAGCTGGCGCGCAAGCTGCGTTTCCTCGTCCTTGGTGAGGATGGAGATGTTGCCCATGGAGTGGAAGTAGGCCTGGACGAGGTCCTCCGTCTTCTCATACTCGGGGGCCTCCTCCTCCGGCTCCCCGTTGCCCTCTTTTTCTTCCTCTTCCTCCTCCACGACCTTGATGCCCATGTCCTGGAGGATTTCCATGAGGTCTTCCATCTCCTCGGGGGTGAAGAATTCGGCGGGAAGGGCTTCGTTTATGTCATCGTAGGTGAGAACGCCCCGTCTTTTTCCCAGGTCGATGATCTCTTCAAAAATGTCTTTCTGCCTCATCTGCCCCTTTTTACCTTCAGCTCTGATACTGTTGAAAAAGATTATACACAAAAAAGAGGCGCGGTTGAACCCCTTTTTTTGGTGCCTCCTTTCGAATTTTCTGCGGACTGTCCCATGAAAACAGAGGGAAAGAGAGGGTCAAGCCGCACGGTCGATTAGTACTGGTCGGCTGGGCCTTACGGCTTTTCACCTCCAGCCTATCAACGTG
>JARRLN010000031.1 GCA_037386965.1 Nitrospirota bacterium | reverse complement strand
TTGATTTATTATATACCCGTAATGACGCCGAAAAGCAGCAAACAACACATTGGAAAAGCGGGCGAATTATTAGTTCAATATAAGATGATGCGGCACGGCATTGACACCTCCCCTATGACAACTGATACAGGCGTGGACCTTGTGGCATATTCCCCTCGAAATCAGAGAGCGTATACGATACAGGTCAAAACGCAAGAAAGACCCGCTCCTGGTGGAGGGAAAGGAAAACTCGCCATCTCCTGGGACCTCAAAGAGACTTGTCCTGCCGAACTTATAGCGACAGTTGACCTCTCGACCGACTCTGTATGGCTTTTCACGTATCGGGAATTCGCCGAATATGCACAGCAGTGTTCGCCCAAAGGGATTTACAAACTCTACATGTATGTAGATGAAAGTGTTGCGACGAAGAAAAGGAAAGCATTAAGAAGCCAGTTTTCTGATTACTTTTTGGAGAAAAGGATAAAGACGTTCTTTTAGACTTTTCTCGCGTTTTGACACATTATTCGAGACGTGCAGACTCCCTTCCCAGAACTTCTTTCGCGCATTGTTCCCCGTGGGAAGGGGCATTACGCAGGCGAGCGGAAATATCCGGGAGAAGAGTGCGTGAGAATGGTATTAGTTTACCCGGCCGAAAGGCTGACGGCGTAACCCCGGCCCGGGGTCAGCGCTCTTCAGGCGGTGGGAGGGGCGGCAGACCCCGCTGGTCCAGGCCGGCGTTTTTCTCCAGGTGGCCGGGGCGGTCGAGCTCAAGCCCTACTTCGTACAGCCTGTCCTCGATGACAGGCCTGCACCACATCACCCTGGCGTCCCTTTCCGGCGCGGTGCCGACGTGCACTTTCAGCTCGTCGCCCTCCGAGAGGGGCAGGAGGCAGTAAATGCGGCATCCCGCGTGGCTGATGTTCTCGGTCATGCCCATGAAAAAGTTCCGCTCGGGGCGGGGGTCGGAGCGCGGCCTGCACAGGACCCGGACGTTGGCCTTATACCTCTGGTGGTTGCGCCTCTCGGACATATCCTCTCTCACCGGACCGGTCTATTCCTCCCCGGCAACAAAAAAGGACAGGCCTCCCTGTCCTCCCCCTGTCTTCCCCCTGCTTTTTGCTGAACGTATTCTAACAACGGAAAAGAGAATTTGTCCATAAAAAAATACTCTTAAGATAATACTTATGTATCAGTATGTTACGGCTAACTTAGAGGTTTATGCCGATGTCGGGGAAGTAGCTGGAGAGGGCCTGGACCTTGTTGGTCAGAAGGAGGACGCCGAAAGCGACGAGGAGAAGGCCGCTTATGAGCATGACCGTGGGCATGTGTTTCTTGAGGGCGTTGGTGTAGCTGATGAAGGTGTTGAAGGCCAGCGCGGAAAGGAGGAAGGGCAGCGCCAGGCCCAGGGAGTAGACCGAAAGGAGCTTCAGGCCGTAGACCGCCGAGCCCTTGGAGCCGGCGAAGACCAGGATGGAGCCCAGGATGGGACCGATGCAGGGCGTCCAGCCGGCGGCGAAGGCCATCCCGATGAAGAACGCCCCCACAAAGCCCGCCGGGCGGCCCTTGAGGTGGAACTTCCACTCCCGCATGAGGAAGTTCATCTTGAACATCCCGGCCATGAAGAGGCCGAAGACGATGACGATGACGCCCCCGACGATGCGAAGGGTGTCCTGGTAGTTGAAGAAGAGCCGCCCCAGAAGGGACGACGAGGCCCCAAGGGCGACGAATACCGTGCTGAATCCCGCGATGAAGACCAATGAGTTGGTCACGGTGAGCTTGCGGATGCGACGGCGGTCTTCGTCGCTGGTGAGCTCCTCGAAGGAGACCCCGGCCACGAAGCTGATGTAGGAAGGCACCAGGGGCAGCACGCAGGGGGAGAGGAAGGAGACCACGCCGGCCAGGAACGAAAGGGGGAAGGAGACCTCGGTCATCGGGCGCACTCCTCCTGGCTTCCCTTTATCTTCTCCACGGCATGGGGGATGACCTGAAGGACGGTCCCCAGGTTCTCCCGCACGGCCCGGGGGCTTCCCGGGAGGTTGATGATGAGGGTGCCCCGCCTGACCCCGGCCACCGCCCGGGAGAGCATGGCGCGCGGGGTCTTGCTCAGGCCGACCATGCGCATGGCCTCGGCGATGCCGGGGACCTCCCGCTCGACGACCTCCAGGGTGGCCTCGGGGGTGATGTCCCGGGGAGAGAGGCCCGTGCCCCCGGTGGTCAGAATGAGGTCCACCGTGCCGGAGAGGGCCACCAGGCGGTCCTTGAGGAGGTCCTTCTCGTCGGGGAGGACCTCGCTCGTGGCGACCCTGCCGCCTATGGAGCCCAGCATCTCCTCGATGGCCGGACCGCTCTGGTCCATGCGCTCCCCGCGGGAGCCTCGGTCGCTCAATGTGAGGACGGCGGCGGTAATCATGGCACCCGGATGGGGTCTCCTTTCCTCAGCGTCCCGCCCCGGAGGACCTTGACGAAGATGCCCTCCTTGGGCATCACGCAGTCGCCTGCCTGCCGGTAGATGGCGCAGCGGGTGTGGCAGACCTTGCCTATCTGGCTGACCTCGGCCTCGATGTCGGCGCCCAGGAGAACGCGGGCGCCCACCGGGAGGCTCGGGAGGTCCAGGCCCTCGGTGGTGATGTTCTCGGCGAAGTCGCCCGGGCCGACCGTGAGGCCCAGGGACTGCATCTTCCGGATGCTCTCCAGGGCCAGCAGGCTCACCTGGCGGTGCCAAGCCCCGGAGGCGTGGGCGTCCCCCTCTATGCCGTGCTCGGCCCGAAGGGCGGCCTCCGGGACGGGGGTCTTTCGCACGCCCTTCGTTTCGCTGACGTTAATCGAGACAATCCGGCCCTGCATGGCGTTCTATAGCTTACCACAACAGGGAAGGCCGGCTCACCTGGGTGGCTCTACATCAGGATACTGCGGCTGCTCTCCAGGCCCGGAAGCAGGCGGCAGCGGGACTCAGAAGGATTCCGCGATGGTTCCCCCGCCCAGGACGAGGTCGCCCTCGTACAGGACCGCCGCCTGCCCCGGCGCGGGGGCGAACTGCGGCTCGTCGAAGGCGACGAGGACGCCGCCTCCTCCCTCCCCGGGACGGACGGAGGCCCCGGCGGCCTCCATCATGGAGCGCACCTTCACCTCCGCCCGGAAAGCGTCCCTGTCGCGATAGCCCTCGAGGAGCCAGTTCATCTCCTTCGCGCGCACCGTCCGCCGGAAAGCCACCTCGCGCTCGCCCACGCGGATGGCATTGTTCCGGACGTCGATGCCGGTCACGTACAGGGGCCGGGGCGAGGGGATGCCGAGCCTCTTGCGCTGCCCCAGGGTATAGCGGTATATGCCCTGGTGCGTGCCTATGACCCGGCCTTCCCCGTCCAGGATGGGGCCGGGGGGGCCGGCGCCGGGCTCCAGGGCGTGAATGAAGCCGACGTAGTCCCGGTTCTCGACGAAGCAGATTTCCTGGCTTTCCGGCCTGTCGAATACCGGAAGGCCCATCTCCCGGGCCGTCTTCCGAATGTCGCGCTTTCTTCGGGCGCCCAGCGGAAGGACGAGGCTCCGAAGCTCCTCCTCCCTCAAGCCGTAAAGCACGTAGGACTGGTCCTTGGAGCGGTCCACGCCCTTTCTGAGGACACTGCGCCCGTCGATGTGCTCCGCCACGGCGTAATGGCCCGTGGCTATGTGGGGGATGCCGCGCCGCCGGGCCTCTTCCAGGAGAACGGGGAACTTGATATGCATGTTACAGAGGATGCAGGGGTTGGGCGTGAGGCCTCTCTTGTAGGCCCGGACGAAGGGCTCCACCACCCTCTGGACGAAACGGTCCCGGACGTCCAGGACGCTGTGCGGAAAGCCCATCCGGGCGGCGGTCCGGGCGGCATCCTGCACGGACTTCAGCGAACAGCAGGCGGCGGAGCCGGTCCTGCCCCTGGTCTCGAAGAGGAGGAGGCTCAGCCCCTGCACCTCGCAGCCCGCCTCCTTCAGGAGGACCGCGGCCGTGGAGGAGTCAACCCCTCCGCTCATCCCCACGAGCACCTTCATGTTTTTATGTTACCATCGGGGAAATTTCCGATGCGCCGGTGAGGCGGGAGGGCGCGAACGGACCGGAGAAATGCTATACTATGTGCCGTCGGGCCGGGGGAAAATATGATGCGAGTGGGGAGGGACATGGTGTGGCCGCACGGCGGCCGTCTCGGCCCCCATGTCCCCGGAAATCCCCTCGAGCAAGACGCTTACGAGGAGACGCATGGTCGACGGAAGCAGTGAACGGAAGCGGCACGACGCCCTCGAGGAGGTCCTCGAGCGCTATGCCGAGGGCCTTACCGTACTTTACGAGCTTTCCTCTGTGTTTCTGACCAGGGGCGCTCTCGAAGAGGCCCTGACCACGGCCCTCTCCCTCATAGCCGACCACTACGGCGCGGACCTGACGGAGGTTCTGGTGCCGGGGGAGGACGGCGCGTCTCTCGTTTTCCTGGCCGGCACGGGCTGGGAGGACAGGGCGGCGGGCTCCGTCTCGCGGGCCCGGACGGACGACCCGGCGGGTTTTGCGCTCCTTCAGGGGTGTCCGGCTATCGTCTCGGACTTCTCCGGAGAGAGCGCGTTTCTCCCCTCGCCGCTTTACGAGCGGCACGGCGTTTCAAGCGGCATCAGCGTTCCCATGGCCGCCGGCGAGCGGGTGGCCGGGGTGCTGACCATCCTTTACAGGCAGCCCCGCCATATCGAGACCGCCGAGCTCTGGTACCTCAACGCGGTGGCCAACGCCGTAGCCGTCTTCATCAAGAAGGAGACGGCCCGCCGGAGGTTCGAGGAGTCGGAGCTCTTTCTCTCCTCCGTGCTGGAGGCCATCGGCGACGGGGTGGTCGTGGTGGACGGGGAGATGAGAATCCTCTCGGCCAACAGCGGGTACCTGTCTTCCGCGCAGATAGACATACCCGAGGTGCGGGGAAGGCGCTGCTACGAGGTCTCGCGCCTCTCGGCCGTTCCCTGCTATGAGCGCGGCGAGTCCTGCATCGTCCGGGAAGTCTTTGATGCCGGAAAGCCCCGCTCGGCTCTGCAGACCCGCACCGACAGGGCCGGCCGACCGGTGCATCTTCAGGTGCACGCCTATCCCGTCACCGACGCCACGGGCGCCGTAGTGGCCACCGTGCAGACCATCATGGATGTTACCGAGAAGGTGCACCTTGAGAAGGACCTTGACAAGCGCGTCAGGGAGCTGGAGGAGTTCTACGATATGGCCGTGGGCCGGGAGCTGCGCATGATAGAGCTCAAGGAGGAGGTCGAGCGCCTCCAGGGGGAGCTGGCACGCTACCGCGAGACATGAGGGCCGTTCTCGTCGCGTTCATAGCCTTCTCGGGCTGGTTCGTCGCCGGCCTGTATCTTGTGTACGAGTACGAAGAGTACGGCCCGAAGCTGCTGAACCATCTTCTTTTCCCCACGCAAGGCGTAGGAGTTTTCTACCATGTGGTCATGCTGACCGCGCCGGTCGTCTCCATGTTTCTCGCCTTCTTCATGAACGAGAGGATGAAGCTGGTGGCCGGGCTGAGGGCGGTGGAAGAGCGGTACCGGGACTACTTCGACAACGCTCCCTCGGGCTACCTGTCCTTCGGGGCGGACGGGACGGTGCTCGACGCCAACCGCACCGCACAGACCATGCTCGGCTACAAGCGCGGCGAGATGGTGGGGTGCACAAACATCGGGGACCTGGTGGTGAGCCCCGAGGCCCTGGAGCCGATTCTGCGGGACCTCCGTGAGAAGGGCAGGGTGGAGGCCAGGGACATGCGGTTCAGGCGGCACGACGGGAGGACCCTGCCGGTCACCATGAGCTCCACCGCCGTCTACGACAAGGACGGGCGTTTCCTGAGGAGCAGGACCATACTGAAGGACGAGACCGAGCGCAAGGGTTACGAGGAGGTCCTGAAACGGGTCGCCGAGGACTGGCGCAGCACGTTCGACTCCATGCCCTGGGGCGTCATGCTCCTGGGAGCGGACTTTCGCGTGATGCGCGCCAACGCCTATGTCTCGGAGCTCACGGGCTGCACGCCGGAGGAGCTGGCCCGGACGCGGTGCACGGAGCTCATGGACGGGGGCGACGGCTTTAACGACGGCGCACCCCGGGTCCTGGAGTACGAGGTCCCCGGGTTGGGACGGTCCTTCCGCCTGTACGGAAGGCCCATTATCGAGGAGGGGGAAGAGCCCTCCTCCTACGTTTTCTCCCTTGTGGACGTTACCGACATCAAGCAGGGGCAGCGGAAGCTCCTTGACAGCAGGAACGCCTTCTTCAACATGCTCAAGGACGTCACGGCCGCCAACCGGGAGATGAAGGACCTGTACGGCAACCTCATCCTGTCCTTCGCCAACGCCATCGACGCCAAAAGCCCCTGGACCAAGGGCCACTCCGAGCGGGTCTGCCAGTACGCCACGGCCCTTGCCCGGGAGCTGGGTCTGGGCGAGGAGCAGATGGCAAACCTCAGGACGGCCTCCCTGCTTCACGACGTGGGCAAGATAGGCACCTACGACTACCTTCTGGACAAGGCCGACGGGCTCACCGCCGAGGAGTTCGAGATGGTGAAGATGCACCCGGAGAAATCCGCTCAGATTCTGGCGCCCATCACCCGTTTCAGGGAGATAGTGGACGTGGTGCGATACCACCACGAGCAGTACGGCGGCTCGGGCTACCCCCGGGGGCTCCGGGGCGAGGACATCCCGCTTCTGGCGCGCATCCTCTGCGTTGCCGACTCCTACGACTCCATGACCGCCGACCGGCCCTATCGGCCTTCCCCCGGCAAGGATTTCGCCATGAGCGAGCTCCGCGCCTGCGCGGGCACCCACTTCGACCCGGTCGTGGTGGAGGCCTTTCTCCGGCTGCTGCACAGGGGGGAGGTGTAAGTGGGCATCCTCTCGTGCATCGGCAAGACGCCCCTCGCCCGCATCGAGCATCTGAATCCGAATCCCCGCGTCGCCCTTTACGCCAAGCTCGAAGGCAACAACCCGGGCGGCTCGGTGAAGGACCGCATAGCCCTCTGGATGATTGAGAGGGCCGAGGAGGAAGGCCTTCTCACGCGCGACAAGATCGTCCTGGAGGCCACCAGCGGCAACACGGGCATCGGCTTGGCCATGGTTGCGGTAGCCAAGGGCTACCGGGTGAAGCTCACCATGCCGGCCTGCGTGAGCGTGGAGAGGCGGCGGGTGCTCACGGCCTTCGGGGCGGAGCTCATCCTGAGCCCTTCGGAGGAAGGCACCGACGGAGCCATACGGCTGGCGCAGAGGATTCTCGAAGAGGAGCCCGGACGCTACTACATGCCCAACCAGTTCGACAACCCGGCCAACTACATGGCCCACTACGAGAGCACCGGGCCCGAGGTCGTCGAGCAGACGGGAGGGCGCATAACGCACTTTGTGGCCGGCATGGGGACGACCGGCACGCTCATGGGAACGGCGCGGCGCCTCAAGGAATACAACCCGGACATCAGGATAATCGGCGTGGAGCCCATCCTGGGGCACCGCATCCAGGGGCTCAAGAACATGTCGGAGTCCATCGTACCCGCGATATTCGAGGCCGGCCGCCTGGACGAGCGCCACCTGGTCAACGACGAGGAGGCCTTCGACGCCACCCGGATGCTCGCCGTGAAGGAGGGCATCTTCGCGGGGATGTCCAGCGGGGCGGCCATGCACGTCGCCCTGAGGAAGTCTTCCGAGCTCAAGGAGGGCACCGTGGTGGTCATCCTCCCCGACCGGGGCGACCGCTATCTCTCCACCGCCCTGTTTACCTCCATCTGCGGAAAATGCCCCCCGTAAGCGCCACGGGGAGGACTCCGAAGGGAAGGGCGGACGCATGCTCCCCGGGGCCCGTGGAGCCGGGGGAGGGGCGCGCTCTCCGGCGAGAAGGAGCCGGAGCGCGGGGGGACCGGAGTGTTTCGCCTACCCTTTTGCTCCCCTCGTCTTCAGGTACTCGTAGAGGCCCGCGAGCCCTGCCGCTGCCATGGCCAGGAACCACGCGAAGGAGATGGCCGTGGCCGTCTCGGCGTCGACCCCCTGGGTGCCCAGGAGAAAGACCGTGGCCGCCTCCCGGATGCCGATGCCCGATATGGACAGGGGCAGGGAGGCCAGGGTGGAGATTATGGGAACGAATATGAAGAGCACCAGGGGCGCGATGTGCTGTCCCAGGCCCCGCGCCAGGACGAAGACCATGAAGATGCTCAGGGTCTGGATGAGGGCGGAGAGGCCCAGAGCCTTCGCCATGACCCCCCTCTGCTTCCGGTAGGTGTGAAAGTATTCATAGATTTCATTGAGCACCCCGAAGCGCTTCCCCAGCCTGAGCCAGAGCACCAGGAGGCTTCCGGCCAGAAACAGAAGGACGATGAGCGGTAGGAGCCACTCTATCCAGGTGCCCGCGAAGTACCTGAGCCCGAAGGGCCATGCCGCCATTCCCAGGAGCATCAGGGCGAAAAACCCCATGTACCGGTCCATGAAGACCGATGCCAGCGCCTGCTTTCCCTGGCCCGTCTCCTTGTAGAGGTAGTAGATCTTCACCACGTCCCCTCCCACGAGGCCGGGCATGAAGGTGTTGAAGAATGACCCCAGGAGGTACAGGGGGAGGAGCTTTCTCAGGGAGAACCGCCCGGGCAGGAGATATCGCCACCGGACCGAGCCCAGGAAAATCATGCAGAGGAACATGAAGACGGCCAGGACGAAACTCCCGGGCCGGATGCGCCCCAGGAGCGAAAGGACGCTGCCTACCCCCGCCTTCGTCAGCACGTAGGTCAGGAGCGAGCCGCTCACCAGGAGCTTCAGGGCAAGAAGCACCGTCTTGTTGCGAAGGATGGACAACGGGCGCTCGGGCTCAGGGCTCGTCCAGAATCTCGCGGACCTTCTTCCTGAGCTCCTCTATCTTGAAGGGTTTCTCCAGGAAATTCCAGGGGGCCATCTCGGGCGTGCCCCCACTGATGAAGAGCATCTTCACGCTGGGCCGGGCCGCCTGGATTTCGTCCACCAGGGAACCGGAGTTCCGGTGCCCGAGGTTGACGTCCATGATGAGGAGGTCGGGGTCCACCTCCCTCAGGGCCTGCATGAAGCTTTCCGCGTCCGAGACCGTGTGCACCGCGTAGCCTCTCTTTTCGAGGGCCCGCTCTATGGTTTTCAGGATGAGGGGCTCGTCGTCGACCACCAGGATTTTCTTGTCCATAGCCTTTATAATTTAGCATGCCGATGCCGGATTTTAAAACAGAACCGCCTGCGGAATCCGGGACATGAGACCGGACGCCCTGGACTGGGGCGTCATAGCGTCGTTCATGCTGGTGAGCCTCCTGGTGGGGCTTTACCTCACGCGCCGGGCCTCCCGGAGCCTGAGCGAGTTCTTCCTTTCGGGCAGGAACCTTCCCTGGTGGCTGGCCGGTACATCCATGGTGGCAACGACGTTTTCCTCCGACACCCCCCTGTACGTGACCGGCCTGGTGCGGGGGCACGGCATCTACGAGAACTGGCAGTGGTGGTGCTTCATCCTGGCCGGGATGCTTCAGGTCTTTCTCTTTGCCCGGCTCTGGAGGCGGGCCGGGGTCCTCACGGACGTGGAGCTCATCGGCATGCGCTACTCCGGCCGGTCGGCCTCGGTGTTGAGGGCCTTCAAGGCGGTCTACTTCTCCACGGTCATCCACACCATCATCAAGGCCCAGGTCATCCTGGCCATGGCCAAGATAATGGAGGTCAGCGTCGGGTGGGGCAAGTGGGAGAGCATCGTCATCTCCAGCGCGGTGACCATCGCCTACTCGGCCATGAGCGGCTACTGGGGCGTGGTCACCACCGACCTCCTTCAGTTCGCCATCGCCATGGTGGGGGCGGTGGCCCTGGCCGTCCTGAGCCTGGGGAAGATAGGCGGCGTGGGCGTCCTCAGGACGCATCTGACTTCCGAGACGCTGAGCTTCTTTCCGCCCGTCACGAGCGGGGAGTTTGTGGGGACGGCCCTCATGGCGTTCCTTGGTTATGTGGGCCTGAGCTGGTGGAGCAAGTACTCCTCCGACGGGGGAGGGGTCATCGTGCAG
The DNA here is from genome assembly GCA_037386965.1 of Nitrospirota bacterium. Lineage (NCBI taxonomy): Bacteria > Pseudomonadati > Nitrospirota > Nitrospirota bacterium. Next base: position 11,764 of record JARRLN010000031.1, on the reverse strand, counting down.
CGCATCTCCTCCTGCCGGAGCGAGCGCGAGGGGCTCATCGCCACCTTCTGGTTCAACATAGCCAATTACGCCCTGAGGACATGGCCCTGGGTGCTGGCGGCCCTGGCCTCCCTGGTCCTTTACCCCGCCGCAGCGGACAACGAGGCCGTCTATCCCCGCATGGTCATGGACATCCTTCCCTCCGGCCTCCGGGGGCTCATGCTTGCCTCCTTCTTCGCGGCCTTCATGTCCACGCTGAGCACCTACCTCAACCTCTCCTCGGCCTACTTCGTCAACGACTTCTACAGGCCCTTTGTCAAGAAGGACGCCGGCGACCCCCACTATATAATGGTCGCCCGGCTCATGACGGTGGTGCTGTCGGCCCTCACCGCCCTGGTCACGTTCTACGTCACCTCCATCGTGGGTGTGTTCAAGTTCCTCATCGCCTTCGGCTCGGGCACGGGGCTTGTCTACATCGTCCGGTGGTTCTGGTGGCGGGTGAACGCCTGGAGTGAGATATCGGCCATGGTGGCCTCGACGGCCATGACCGTCGTTGCCTACACGGTGTTTGAAGGCGTCCCCTATTACGGGAAGCTTGCCCTGATAATTTCCGTCTCCACGGCCGTCTGGCTCCTGGCCACCTTCCTTACCAAGCCCGTGGAGGAAGGCAAGCTCCTTGAGTTCCTCGAGGTGGCCAACCCCGGCGGCCGGGGCTGGCGGCCCGTCCGGCGCCTGCTTCCCGCGGGCCGGGACGGGGAGAGCCTGGGCCCGCCGCTCCTGAGATGGGCCTACGGGAGCCTCCTGGTCATCGGGCTTACGCTGGGGGCGGGCAAGGCGGTCCTGGGCTTCGCGGTCCCGGCCCTGGCGTGGCTCGGCCTGGGGCTCGTAGCGGCCTGGCTTCTGGTGCAAGACCCGGGGACGTCCTGACTGCCGCCTTCCTTGACTATTCCGGGCGACTTTGTTAGTTTATATTTTTACTAAATCGGCAGAGGGCAGGCATGGCAACAAAGAAACAGACGTCAACGAAGGCCGGGACCGCGGCGAAGAAAAAGACGGCCGCGAAAAAGCCGGCCAAAAAGACGGCGAAGAAGCCTGCTTCCAAAAAGGCCGTGGCCAAGAAGGCCGCCACCGCGAAAAAGAAGACGGCCAAGAAGACGACCGGGAAGCAGAGCCCGTCGCCGAAGAAGTCCGCGAAGAAGACGGCTGCGAAGAAGAGCGCGCCGGCGAAGGCCGCGAAGAAGGGCGCCTCGAAAAAGTCTGCCAGACGGTCCACGGCCGAGAAGACCTCCCCCCCGTCGCAAGGAGAAAAGGCATTGACACCCAGAGAGAAGAGGATACTCGAGATACGCCAGAACCTTATCGAACAGAAGGAGCAGATTCTCTCCGAAGCAGAGTCCACCATGAACTCCCTGCCCGAGCCGGCCGTTTTCCCCGACCTGGGGGACCAGGCCTCGGCCGAGACGGACCGCAACTTCATGCTCAGGCTTCGCGGCCGGGAACAGAAGCTCCTCAACAAGATCGAGGAGGCCCTGGAGCGCATCGAGAAGGGCACCTTCGGTATCTGCGACGTCTGCGGCGAGGAAATCGAGATCGCCCGGCTTCAGGCCAGGCCGGTGGCCACTCTTTGCATCGACTGCAAGGAAGAGCAGGAGGAGGCCGAGAAGCTCCAGGGGCACTGAGCCCTTTCCGCCGGATGCACCGAGGGCCTTGCGAGGGCCTTGTGGGGGAGGAGAGGCGTTTCCTGCCCCTAGAGCCCCCGCCGCTTGAGGCCGAACTTCTCCGACAGGGAATCCCCCATGACATTGAAGCACAGGGCGGTCAGCGCGATGGCCAGGCCCGGGAAGAGGACCATCCACGGGGCCGCCACGATGTAGGACCGCGCCGCACTCACCATGGAGCCCCAGCTCGCCGTGGGCGGCTGGGCCCCCAGCCCCAGAAAGCTCAACGACGCCTCGGTGATGATATACCCTCCCACCTTGAGGCCCATCATCACCAGGCTCAGGGGGATGCACTGGGGCAGGAGGTGCACGAAGAGAATCCTTCTTCTGCCGCATCCCAGCGCTTGCGCGGCCTCCACGAAAGGGGCCTCCCTCAACTGAAGGGTGTGTCCCCGGATGAGCCTCGCGAAGGATGCCCAGCCTACGGCCGCGATGGCTATCATCACCGTGTAGATGCCCGGCGGCAGGATGATGGATATCCCGATGGCCAGAAGCAGGGAAGGGAACGAAAGGATGAGGTCCACCAGGGCCATCAGGGTGGTGTCCAGCTTCCCCCCGAAGTACCCGGAGACGAGCCCCACCAGAAGACCCACGCTCATGGAGAGGGCCGCCGCCACCAGGGCCACCCCTATGGAGATGCGCGCCCCGTAGAGCACCCTGGTGAAGATGTCCCGCCCCTTCTGGTCGGTCCCGAAGACGTGCTCCATGCCGGGGGGGAGCTTCAGGCTGTCCAAGTCTACGGCATCGGGGTCGTAGGGGGTCAGCAGGGGGGCGAGCAGGGACACCAGCACGACGGCCAGGAGCACGGCCATGCTTATCTTGCCCCTCAGGCCCACTACCGCATGCTCCCCACGTAGGGCCGCACCCTGGGGTCGAGCCAGTGGTAGAGGATGTCCACGAGCAGGTTTATGAGGACGAAGACCACGGTGCCCAGGATGATGGTGCCCATCACCACCGGATAGTCCCGCATGATGATGCCCTCCATGGCGTATCGGCCGATGCCGTCCCAGCCGAATATGGTCTCGGTGAGCACGGCGCCGTTAAGGTAGCTGCCGAAGTCGAGCCCTATGACCGTGACGATGGGGATGAGGGCGTTTCTGAGGATGTGGGCCAGGTTCACCTTCCTCCGGGTAAGGCCCTTGGCCCGGGCGGTCTGCACGTAGGGCATCCCCAGGACGTCGATGACCGAGGCCCTCGTCACCCGCGCCAGGGTGGCCACGGCCGGAAGGGCCAGCGTGACCGCGGGCAGCACCAGAAACCTCAGGCTCCCCGTGCCGGAGGGAGGGAGGAGTTTCAGCTTGAAGCTTACCAGCAGCATCAGGAGAAGCCCGGACCAGAAGACGGGCACGCTTATGCCCACCACCGAGACGGTGGTCACCAGCCTGTCCAGGCGCGAGCCCTCCCTGTAGGCCGCCACGAAGCCCAGGAGCACCCCGAGGGGGGTGGCCACGGCCATGGCGGCCAGGGCCAGGGCCAGGGTGTTGGGGAACTTCTCGGCGAGCTCCGCGGCCACCTCGCGGTTGGAGTAGTAGGAACGGCCGAAATCCCCCCTCACAAGGAGCCGCAGATACCCCATGTACTGGCTTGCCACGTCCAGGTCCCCGCCCATCTGCTTCCTCATCCTCTCGATGGTCTCGGGCCGTGCCCTTTTCCCCACCATTCCCAGGACGGGGTCCCCGGGGAGGGCCTTGGTCAGCGTGAACGTCAGAAGGGTTATCCCCAGAAGGAGGGGAACGAGCAGGACGATTCTTCTGAGGACGTAGAGCTTGATGAGCCTTCCTCCTTCCGCGCCCTCCCGCACGCGCGGCCACTGCGGGCGGAAAGTATGATAACTCTTTGCCCCGGGCGATGACAAACTTCTCCGTCTTTCTCCTGGATATGACGGGGCTCGTAGTGGTAGCATAGACAGGCATGTGCGGGAGAAAACAGAAAGCTGTAGTGGCGGCCCTCCTCGGGCTTATCCTTGTTTTTGCGTCTTTTCCCCTCCGTGCGGCGACCTACCGCTACCAAGACGAAGAGGGTGTCATTCACTTTACCGACGACAGGGGACGCATACCGGCCGAGTATCGCGAAAAGGCCGAGCTCGTCCCTGAGGAAAACCGCACCGACGGCTTCTCCCCGGCCCTGCTGAAGCGCACCGCCTTATACGCCGGCAGCACGGCCCGTCTCGCGGCGGCCCTCACCGCCTTCCTCTTCACCCATCCGCGGGACGTCGCGGCAGCCATGAGGGCGGCGTGGGTGTCGGCCCTCATGGCCGCGGCCCTTTCGTTTCTCTTCTACCTGGTCGTCTTCAAGGTCCTGAATCCCCAGCGGGCCCGGTATGTTTTCGGGGGAGCCGTCGTGCTTTTTGCCCTGGTGGCCTTTTTCTTCGTCCAGAAACACGGCATGCTCATCCACCTGGAGGCCCTGGAAGGCGTGAAAGGGCTTGACGGCGCCCAGAGGGCCCTCCTCGTTCGCCTGTACGTGAGCGGTTGCTGAGCACAGGGGTCCCGGCCGTCCCGATGTGATATAATCTCGAACGATACTTTTATGGGCCCCCGATGACAGTGCATGGCATATAAGGACCTGAGGGACTTCCTCGCTCTGCTTGAACGGCGGGGCCTCCTGAAGCGCATCGCGGTGGAGGTGGACCCCGTCCTGGAGATTGCGGAGATTAACGACCGCGTGGTCAAAAGCGGGGGGCCCGCGCTTCTGTTCGAGAAGCCCAAGGGCTCCCGCATCCCCTGCGTGGCAAACCTCTTCGGCTCCTTCGAGAGGATGCGCCTGGCCCTCGGGGTGCAGAGCCTGGACGACATCGGCAGGGAGATGCTGGAGTTCCTGGAGCCCGAGATACCGACGAACATCATCGAGAAACTGAAGACCCTGCCCAAGCTCAAGCGGCTGGCCGATTTTCTGCCCCGCACGGTCCGGAGCGGCCCGTGCAAGGACGTCATCATCAAGGAGAGCCCTTCGCTCGACGTCCTGCCCGTGCTCAGGACGTGGCCCGGGGACGGCGGCAGGTTCATCACCCTGCCCATGGTCTTCACCCGGGACCCCGAGACCGGGGCCCGCAACTGCGGCATGTACCGGATGCAGGTCTTCGACCACCGGAGCACCGGCATGCACTGGCACATGCACAAGGACGGGGCCGCCCATTACCGGAAGGCGGAGGCCCGGGGGGAAAGGCTCCCCGTGGCGGTGGCCATAGGGTCCGACCCGGCCGTCATGTACGCCGCCAGTGCTCCGCTTCCGCCGGACATCGACGAGATGCTCCTGGCGGGGTTCCTGAGGAAATCCCCGGTGGAGATGGTCCGGTGCGAGACCGTGCCCGTGGAGGTCCCGGCCAACTCCGAGATAGTGCTGGAGGGGTACTGCGAGCCGGGGGAGCGGCGCATGGAGGGGCCCTTCGGGGACCATACGGGATATTACTCCCTGGTGGACGAATTCCCGGTCTTTCACGTGACCGCCATGACCATGCGCAGGGACGCCGTCTACCCGGCCACCATCGTGGGGCGCCCGCCCATGGAGGACTGCTACATGGGCAAGGCCACCGAGCGGATATTCCTGCCCCTCATGAGAAAGCAGGTGCCGGAGGTCGTGGACATCAACCTTCCCCTGGAGGGGGTCTTCCACAACATCGCCCTGGTCTCCATAGACAAGCGCTACCCGGGGCAGGCCCGCAAGGTGATGTACGCCCTCTGGGGGATGGGCCAGATGAGCTTTACGAAGATGATCGTCGTGCTGGACAAGTGGGTCAACGTGCAGGACGTCTCCGAGGTGGTCTGGCGCATCGGCAACAACGTGGACCCCAGGAGGGACGTGGTCGTCCTGGAGGGCCCGCTGGACGTCCTGGAGCACGCATCGGACATCCCGGCCTACGGCGGGAAGCTCGGCGTGGACGCCACCCGGAAACTCCCCTCAGAGGGCTTCACCCGCCCCTGGCCCTCCGACATCGTCATGTCCCCCGAGACGAGAGACCTGGTGGACCGGCGCTGGAAGGAATACGGTTTTTAAGGGGTTCGGGCGCAATTGCAAGGCATTACCTTGCAAAACAGGGGCTTTCATTATAAAATTAATGGACTTCAGGACTGAAAGTCCTCCTGCACGACGGGGCAACTCCTGGAAGAGTCTGTATCGGGCGGAGCAGGTTTCGCATCTGATGCACGTGAGAGGGAGGTCACAGCACATGGCAAAAGGTCTTGTGGAAATCAGGTGGCACGGCCGGGGCGGGCAGGGCACGGTGACCGCGGCCAAGGTCCTGGCCGATGCGTGCCTGAGCGGCGGACGGTACGTCCAGGCTTTCCCCGAATATGGCCCCGAGCGGGCCGGGGCGCCCCTGAGGGCGTACAACCGCGTCAGCGAGAAGGAACTGAGGATGCACTGCCCGGTGCTTCATCCCCGGGTCGTCAGCGTCGTGGACGCCACGCTCCTGGATGCGGTGAACGTCGCCGACGGGGCCACCGAGGACGCCATATTCGTGGTCAACACCGCGCACCCGCCCGGGGAAGTGCGGGAGAAGCTCGGGGCCAAGACGGGGCAGAAGGTCTGCACGATAGACGCCACCAGGATAGCCATCGAGAACATCGGCAGGGCCCTTCCCAACGCCCCCATGCTCGGTGCGGTGGTCCGCGTCACGGGCCTGGTCTCCCTTGAGGACCTCCTGGAGGACGTCAGGAAGAGTTTCGGGAAGAAGTTCTCTCAGAAGATTATCGACGGCAACCTCGAGGCCGTGCGCAGGGGTTACGAAGACGTAAAGGAAGGGTAGAGAGACATGGCATTGAAAAAGTGGAATGAGCTTGTCCCCGGGGCGGTGGTCCTTGAGGCCGGCAGCGCGGAGAAGTTCAAGACGGGCTCCTGGCGGGCGTACCGGCCCATCTGGATAGAGGAGAACTGCATCCAGTGCCTGAAGTGCTGGCTTTTCTGCCCGGACATGGCCGTCAAGGTGCACGACGGCAAGCGGACCGAATACGACTACGACTTCTGCAAGGGGTGCGGCGTCTGCGCCGTGGAGTGCCCCGGCAAGAAGGGCCGGAAGGCCATCGTGATGGAAGAGGAGGGCACGTGATGGGCAAGAGCGTTGCGGTTACGGGAAACGAAGCGGCGGCCCACGCCCTCAAGCAGGTCGACCCCGACGTCTGCGCGGCCTATCCCATCACCCCCCAGACGGACATGATGCAGAGGTTCGCCCAGTACGTGGCCGACGGCGACGTGCGTACCGAAATGATTCTGGTGGAAAGCGAGCACAGCGCCATGAGCGCCTGCGTGGGGGCGGCCGCCGGCGGGGGCCGGGTCATCACGGCCACCTCCTCCCAGGGACTCGCCCTCATGTGGGAGATTCTGCACATCGCCGCGGGAGACCAGCTTCCCATCATCATGCCCGTGGTCAACCGGGCGCTGTCGGCCCCCCTGAACATCCACGGCGACCACTCCGACGCCATGGGGGCGAGGGACACGGGCTGGATTCAACTGTGGAGCGAGAACGCCCAGGAGGCCTACGACAACATCATACAGGCCTTCCGCATCGGCGAGCACACGGACATCCGGCTGCCGGTCATGGTGAACCTCGACGGGTTCATCATCAGCCATTCCATCGAGAACGTCCGGTATCTGGAGGACGAGGGCGTCAAGACGTTCGTGGGAGAGTTCCAGAACGTCTACCCTCTGCTCGACCTCAAGAACCCCAAGAGCTACGGGCCCCTCATCCTCACCGACTACTACCACGAGTACAAGCGCCTCCAGCACGAGATAATGGGCCGGGTAGGGGGCGTGGTACTTCAGGTGGCCGACGAGTTCGAGAAACTGAGCGGCAGGAAGTACGGCCTCTTCGAGGCCTACCGCCTGGAGGACGCCGAGGTGGCTATGGTCATCCTGGGCTCGGCGGCCGGCACCACCAAGGACGTAGTGGACGAGATGCGGGAGAAGGGGATAAAGGCCGGGCTCCTGAAGCCCCGGCTCTTCAGGCCTTTCCCCTACCGGGAAGTGGCCGGGGCGCTGGGGCACCTGAAGGCCGTCTGCGTCATGGACCGGGCCGACTCCTTCGGCGGCTACGGCCCGGCCTTCATGGAGGTGAGCTCCGCGCTGTACCAGAGCGACGGGGGGCGAAGGCCGGCGCTCATCAACAGGATATACGGCCTCGGGGGCAGGGACTACCTGCCCCAGCACGGCGAGGAGGTCTTCAGGGAGCTTCAGGAGATCGCCTCCGGCGGGAGCATCAGGGCCGTCAAGGACTACTCTGGAGTGAGGGAATAATATGCCGACAACCAAGGAATCCACGCCGCTTCGCCTGAAGGAGCTTTCCAAGAAGGAGGACCTTCTGACCCACGGGCACCGGATGTGCTCCGGCTGCGGGGCGCCCACCGTGGTGAAGATGATACTCATGGCCTCGGAGTACCCCTTGGTGGCCGCCTGCGCCACCGGGTGCCTGGAGGTCTCCACGTGCATCTCGGAGTACACGGCCTGGAAGATCCCCTGGATACACAACGCCTTCGAGAACGCCGCAGCTACCCTCTCGGGGGTGGAGACCATGTACCGCGCGCTCAAGAAGCAGGGGAAGATAGCAGAGGACGTCAAGTTCGTCGCCTTCGGCGGGGACGGCGGCACCTACGACATCGGGTTTCAGAGCCTCTCGGGCGCCATGGAGCGCGGCCACGACATGCTGTACGTCTGCTACGACAACGGCGCCTACATGAACACCGGCATCCAGCGCTCCAGCGCCACGCCCCGGGGGGCCAACACCACCACGAGCCCCGTGGGCAAGGTGCTCCCAGGAAAGCTCCAGCCCCGGAAGGACCTGACCCGGATAATGGCGGCCCACAACATCCCTTACGCGGCTCAGGGCTCCCCGAGCCACTACATGGACCTCATGAAAAAAGCCCGGAAGGCCATCGCGGTGGAGGGCCCGGCGTTTCTGAACGTGCTTTCTCCCTGCAACAGGGGCTGGCGGACCTCGACGGACAACTCCATCGAGCTGAGCCGCCTCGCCGTGGAGACGTGCTACTGGCCGCTTTACGAGATAGAAAACGGCGAGGTCAACATTTCCTTCAAGCCCAAGGAGAAGAAGCCGGTTACCGACTTCCTCAAGCCGCAGGGGAGGTTCAAGCACCTGTTCGCCCCCGAGAACGAGGCCGTCCTCAACCAGCTCCAAGAGGACATCGACAGGGAATGGGAGAGGCTTTTGAAGGAGGCTGGAGAGGAGATCTCCTGAGACATGACGTCACATTTCGTCATGTACGAAGAGGAGTTCCGGCGCATTGACCAGGAGCTCCAGAACCTGAGGAGCAAGTCGAACGCCCGGGTTGTCTTCCTGGTGGACAAGAACGGGCAGCTCATCGCCTCGGCCGGGGACACCCACGACATAGACACCACCTCCCTGGCCTCCCTGACCGCCGGCAACATCGCGGCCACCGGGGGCATCGCCAAGCTCCTGGGGGAGCAGGAGTTCACCATCCTCTTTCACGAGGGGGAGAAGGACAACATCAACATCTCGCTAGTGGACAACCGGGTCATCCTGGTGGTCATCTTCGACAACCGTTCCTCCATCGGCCTGGTCAGGCTCAGGGTGAAGAAGGCCACGGAGAACCTGGCCGCCATTTTCCAGGAGATGGCCGCCAAGGCCGAGAACGAAAAGCTTGAGCACAAGCTGGAAGACTCCCCCTTCGCAGAGATAAGCGATGAAGACATCGACAATCTCTTCAAGTAGGGTGCCGGTCTGAATGTCCTTCATCAACTATTCCTCCCGGGAGATCAACTGCAAGATCGTCTACTACGGCCCCGGCCTCTGCGGGAAGACGACGAACCTGCAGTACGTCCACAAGCGGACGGCCAACGACCGCAAGGGCAAGCTCATCTCCCTGGCCACGGAGACGGAGCGCACCCTGTTTTTCGATTTCCTTCCCCTGGCCCTGGGGGACATCAAGGGCTTCAAGGTGCGCTTCCATCTGTATACCGTCCCGGGGCAGGTCTTCTACGCAGCCAGCCGCAAGCTCATCCTCAAGGGAGTGGACGGCGTGGTCTTCGTGGCCGACAGCCAGATGGAGCGGGCCGACGCCAACCTGGAGAGCATGGACGACCTGCAGATAAACCTCAAGGACCACGGGTTCGAGCTGGACAACCTGCCCTACGCCGTCCAGTACAACAAGCGCGACCTTCCCAACGCCATTCCCGTGGACGAGATGGAGAGCCTCCTGAACCCCCGTGCCATGCCCTCCTTTGAAGCCGTTGCCACCACGGGACAGGGTGTGTTCGAGACCTTGAAGGACGTGGCCCGCCAGGTCATCCTGGAGCTGAAGAAGCAGTACTGAAAGCCGGGCGGGTTCTCGCGGCTTTCAGCCCTCCTCGGTCTCTCCGGGCACATGCCGCTCCTCCTCACCCGCGCAGCGGAACGTCCGGCTTTTGTCCTATTTACGTGGAAGCCTCATGAGCCGCGCAAAAAAGAGCAGGCCCTGGAGACAGGCCTGCCGGGGAACTGCTCAATCCGCGCTGATGGGTCTGCGGGCCGGCATGCCAAAGGCACACCTGCCCACCGGGTGCTCATTCCACCTTCACGGATATCTTCTTTTTTTCCTCCATTGCTCGGGTGGTCTTCGGGAGCCTTATGTTCAGGACTCCCTTCCTGAAGGCGGCCTCGGCCTTGCCGGTGTCCACCTCGGCGGGGAGCGGGACGGTCCTGGCGAAGGCGCCGTAGGAGCGCTCCATGTGGTAGTAATCCTTCCCCTTGTCTTCCTTTTCCTCTTCCTTCTTCCCCTTTATGGTAAGGGAGTCCTTGCCCAGGGTGACCTCCATGTCTTTTTCGTCCATACCGGGAAGCTCGGCGGAGACCGTTATCTCCTTGTCGTTTTCGGTTACGTCCACGCGCGGGCTGAAGGCGTCCAGACGCCCGCCCGGAGCCCCCTCAAAGGGCTCGATGTCGAAGAACCCCCTGGTGAAGTCATCAAAAAGGGTGTCCATTTCCCTCCGCAGGGCCTCGAAGGGGCTTTCTTCGCGCCCGACGGGGACGCTCCTTCTCCTGGAGGGGAGCAGGTTCTTAAAGGTCATGTGCGTACCTCCTTTCCCGACGGCCTCAGGCTTCAGCCTTGACCTCTATTTTTCTCGCTTTTGCGGCGTCGCCCTTGGGCAGGACGAGTTTCAGCACGCCGCCCTTCACGGTCGCCCGAATCCTGTCCCGGTCCACTTCACCGGACAGGGTGAAGCTCCTCTGGTAATCCCCGACGCCGTACTGCTGTTCGATGAGCCGGTGGCCCTCGGGTATCTCGGGCTCGACCCTGCCGTAAATGGACAGGACGTTCTTCTCCAGCGTGATGTCCACCGACTTTTCATCCACTCCCGGCATGTCGGCCAGGACCACAATGTCGTCTTTCCTCTCCACGATGTCCACAGGCGGCGTATACATCCTTGCCGCTCTGGTTCTCTCGGCCCCTTCGGGCGCGGCGGACACCTTCTTTTGCATGTCCCTGGTCTCTACAGCCACGCGAATCACCTCCCTATTCCGACGTTATGGCGATCTTCTTCGGTTTTTCGGCTTCGGCCCGGGGAAGGGCGACATAAAGCACGCCCTTCGAATACCTGGCCTGCACCTTGTCCGCCTGGACGTTGAAAGGCAGCGAGACCACTTTGCTGAAGCCGCCCTGCCAGCGCTCCCTCCTGTGGTAGGTCTCTTCCTCATGCAGTTGCTCGGGCTTGCGGGAGCCGCGCAGCACAAGAGCATTGCCCTCCACGGAAATGTCCAGGGAATCCTTCTGTACGCCGGGTATCTCCGCGGTGGTCACGGCGCCTTCCTCGTTTGCCCATACGTTTACTGCGGGGAATCCCACCCTGGCGGGAAGGGTAGCGCGCCCCAGGGTGCGCCTCATGTCCTCGAACTGCCTCCAGGGGTCCCAGAAACCCTCAAACTCCGGCCACATCATCCGTCATCTCCTCCCTTGTCAAAAATAATACTGACAATCCATTGGATTAGCACTCTAATGCAGAGAGTGCTAATTAATTTTTATAAAGAGGGCGATGCACTGTCAAGGGTTGTTTTCCCAACTCGGAAGGCGAAAAGAAAGCAATAAGGACTTATATGGGCCACAAACTCCACATTGCTCCTGTAT
>JARRLN010000030.1 GCA_037386965.1 Nitrospirota bacterium | reverse complement strand
CACGATCCCCACCACGGCGGCATAGACGCGCACACTTCGGCGGGCCCACCAGTGCCGGGCCGAGTCCCGCGCCCAGTGCGCGCCCTCAACTGTCGGGATCGGTTGGCATTTCCGCCGCGGAGGCTGCGGTCAGGACCAGGCTCCTTATTCTCGACGTGGACGGTGTTCTCACGGACGGCAGCATCATCCTGGACAACGAGGGCAACGAGTACAAGTCCTTCCATGTGCGGGACGGCCACGGCATCAAGATGGCCCAGCGCGAGGGCATAGAGGTGGCCATCATCACGGGGCGGAGCTCCCGGGTGGTGGAGCGCCGGGCCCGGGAACTGGGCATCGGCATGGTGCACCAGGGTGCGGTCAGGAAGCTCGAGGCCTACCGGGAGGTCTTGAAGGCCGCGGGACGGACCGACCGGGAGACGGCCTACGTGGGCGACGACATCGTGGACGTCCCGGTGATGGTGCGGGTGGGGCTTCCCATAGCGGTGGCCGACGCCTCCCCGGAGGCCAGGCGCTACGCCCGGCTCGTCACGACCCGCGAGGCGGGCCGGGGAGCCGTCCGGGAGGTGACCGATTTCCTGCTGAAAGCCAGAGGGCGCTGGGATGACATCGTCGAGGCGTACGCTCAAGTTTAACCTGCCCACCGCCCTCACCCTGAGCAGGATAGTCCTCATCCCCCTGTTCATCTACGTCACGCCGGGCAACAACGTCCTGGGGGCCGCCGTCTTCGGGGTGGCCTCCCTCACGGATTTTCTCGACGGCTACCTGGCGCGGCGCTCCGGGGACATCACCACCTTCGGCATCATCGTGGACCCCATCGCCGACAAGTTCCTGGTCATCGCCGCGCTCATCCTCCTGGTGGACATGGGCCGGCTTTCGGTCCTGGTGGCGGTCATCATCATCGTCCGGGAATTTCTGGTCACCGGCCTGAGAGGGGTGGCCCTTGCCAAGGACATGGTCATCAAGGCCGAGATGGGCGGAAAACTGAAGACCAACGCCCAGATAGTGGCCATCCTCTGCCTCATCCTGGACCGCACCGTCCTGGGCGTGGACCTGTACGACGTGGGCGTGGTGGCCATCTGGGCGGCCGTGGTGCTGGCCGTGGTCTCGGGCGTGCAGTACATGGTCAATTTCTGGCGCAAGACGGTGGGTGCGGAGGCCCGATGAAGATAGCCCTTCTCCTTGCTTTCTCCTTCCTCATGGGCTCCATACCCTTCGGGGTCATCCTGGCCCGGGTAAAGGGGGTGGACCTCAGGAAGACCGGAAGCGGCAACATCGGGGCCACCAACGTGCTGCGCTCCGTGGGCAAGGGGGCCGCCGTTTTCACCCTTCTGGGCGACCTGCTGAAGGGCACGGCGGCCGTGGCCCTGGGAAAGGCCCTGGGGGTGGGGCCTCTCTTTGAGGGCCTGATGGGGCTCACGGCCATTCTGGGGCATGATTTCTCGATATTTCAAGGGTTTCGCGGAGGAAAGGGCGTTGCCACGAGCCTGGGGGTCGTGCTGCTCTACGCACCCTGGGCGGGGCTTATCACCGTGGGCCTCTGGCTGGCCACGGTGGCCCTCACCCGGTATTCCTCCCTCGGTGCGGTCGTCTCCTTCGGCCTTCTCCCGGTGAGCATGATTGTGACGGGGAATACGGAAGAGGCCATCGGCCTCTCTGTTATAATTTTTGCGGTACTGCTCATAAAACACAGGGAGAACATCGGACGGCTCATGAAAGGCACCGAGCGGAGAGTCGGTGAGAAGGCATAGCTGGACAAGTCTCGTCCTCATACTCCTGGGCACGCTTGTTCTCACCTCCACCGCGGGCGCCGGGCAGAGGGACTATCTCCTCAAGAGAGGGCTCCGCAACGACGAGCCCCGTTCGGCCTACCTGGTCAGGCAGGCCGAGAAGGCCGAGGGCAAAAAGAGGGAGGCCCTCCTGGAGCAGGCGCTGGCCTACTCGCCGGACGTCCCCGCCTTGTACTTCAAGGCGGCCTGGGGGCGCCTTCCGGATTTCGCCGGGAGCATGGCGGCGGCCACCGAGGGCCTGAAGGCCTACGCGAGGAGCTTCTACTGGACGGAGAGCCTGGTGGGGCTTACCCTGGCCAGCGTGGGCGGCGCTCTGTTTCTGGCCCTGCTTCTGGCGCTCCTTTTCCGTCTTCCCCTGGACGTCCCCCTCCTGGCCCACGACATAAACGAGCGGAAGGGCAAGATTCTCCTGCCCCTGGCGTGTCTGTCGCTGGCCCTGCTGGGCCCCGTCTTCTTCATGGCGGGCGGTTTTTTCCTCGTGTCTCTGTACGCAAGGAAATCCAGCAAGACGGCCTTCTTCCTGGTTGCCCTGGTGCTCATGGCCTCCCCGCTCATCGTGCAGGTGGGCAACACGTTCCTGTCGACGTCCTCTCCTGAGCTCCAGGCCGTGGTGGCCGTCAACGAGGGGAGGGACAATTCCCCGGCCCTGGAGGCTCTGGCGGGAAAGGAGGACTTCGCCTCCCGGTTCTCCTACGCCCTGGCCCTCAAGCGCGAAGGGCTCCCCCGGGACTCCATACGCATCTACACCGGCCTCATCGAAAACAGAGGGGAAGACCCGCGGCTCTACGTCAACCTGGGCAACGCCTACGTGGCCGCGGGCTACATGGACCATGCCGAGCAGTCCTACCAGAACGCCCTTCGCCTGGGGCGCTCGGTGACGGCCCTGTACAACCTGAGCCAGGTCCACCGCCACCAGCTGGACTTCGAGGAAGGGGACAAGTACTACGACCAGGCCTTCACCCTGGATGCCGCGGCCGTCTCCCGCTTCACCGCCATAGCGGGCAAGGACCCGGAAAGGCTGGTCGTGGACGAGACCCTGAGCACGAGGGAGCTCTGGATGAAGGCCCTGAGGGACCGGCGGGACATGATCCGGCTCTCCCCCCTTCGCCCCCTCCCGGCGTCCCTGGCGGGGGCCGTCCTTCTGGTGCTCTTCCTCATGGTGGACAAGGTCAGCTCAAGCCGGGCCTTCCGGTGCACCCGGTGCGGCGCAATCGCCTGCCGCAGGTGCGCGGGGGGAAGGCAGTGGGAGCAGATATGCGGGCAGTGCCAGAAAGTCGAGTCCGGCCAGGAACAGGGGCCGCGCGCCCGGGTTACCATGATGCTCAGCTCCGGCGAGTACAAGTACAGGCTGCTTGACCGGGTACGGCTTCTTTCCTTTGCCCCACCGGGCTTCGCCCAGCTTTACAGCGGCAGGGTGATGTCCGGCATAGTCTTCCTCTGGCTCTTCCTCTTCCCGGTGCTTTTCCTCGCCGCCGACCCCCTCCTGGCGACCGGGCTCGGGGGGTTTTCGCACTCGTGGCTTCTCCTGCCCGCGCTCCTTCTGGCAGTGCTTCTTTATGCCGTCTCCTTCATCAGCGTCAACAGGAGGATCGACCGCGGATGGCTCTAGAGGGTTCTCTCAAGGAGTTCAGCCTGGCCGACATCCTTCAGCTTCTGTACTTCCAGAAGAAAACGGGAGTCCTTATCCTCCAGGGCAGGCAGGACAAGGTGCGCCTGCATTTCAACAAGGGCAACATCGTCGGGGCCGAGTCCAGGAAGCGCGACGCCGAGAACCGCTTGGGCCGCGTCCTCGTCAAGCGCGGCGTCGTTACGGCCCAACAGCTCCAGGCGGCCGTGGAGAAGCAGAAGTCCGAGGGCCGCAAGTTCGGCGCCGTCCTGGTCAACGAGGGTTACGCGACGCCGGAGCAGGTCCAGGAGGTCATCACCTTCCAGATAAACGAGGCGCTGGCCCAGCTTTTCTCCTGGCAGGAGGGCAAGTACGAATTCGTCCCCCAGAGCATTCCCATGGACAACGACATAGGAGTCTCCCTGGACACCCAGCACGTGCTCATGGAAGGCCTGCGGCTTGTGGACGAGTGGTCGCAGCTCAAAGGCAGGGTCGATATCGAGACCGTGTTCGAGCGGAGGGACTCCGCCTCCTACGAGCCCTCGCCCGAGGAGGAGAAGGTCCTGGCCTACGTGGACGGAGAGAACGACGTGGCCGCGGTGGCCGAGCTGAGCGGCGTGGACAGCTTCCAGGTCTCCGTCCTCCTGCTGGGCCTCATGGACAAGAAGGTCGTCAAGAAAAAGATTCTCGACGAAACCACACAGATGTTCGCAGCCCCGCCGCGCCGGGTGCGGCGCATCCCGGGCCTCGCCTTCTTCCTCATGGTCCTCACCATGGCGGCTCTGGCGGTCTCGGTCCTTGTTTTCCTCCGCTATCCGTCGGACCTCCGCCTGCACGAGGCCGGACAGCAATTATACGCGCTCAGGCTGACCGCGGAGACGAGCAAGGTCCGGACCGGGACCTATCCCCCCTCCCTGAAGGCCACCGACCCCTGGGGCACCCCCGTCCTTTATGCGCGGGAGGGCCGGGGCTTTGTCATCAAGAGCGCCGGCCCCGACGGAAAGCCCGGAACCGCCGACGACCTGCCCTGAAGGGCCGTCCGGCTCTCCCTTGCCCCTGCCTTTCATAAACAGTCGGTTTTTTATCCGGCGTAATATAATAAGTAGATGACCGGCCCTGACGGGAGAAAAGCCGTCGTGCTCCTGAGCGGCGGGGTGGATTCCACCACGACCCTGGCCATCGCCAGGGCCCGGGGCTACCGCCCCTATGCCCTGAGCTTCGCCTACGGGCAGCGCCACCGCCGGGAGCTGGAGGCCGCCCGCGCCGTCGCCGCCAGCATGGGGGTGGAGCAGCACCTTGTCCTATCCATCGACCTCCGGGGAATCGGCGGGTCCGCCCTTACGGCGGACCTGGAGGTCCCGAAGGCCGCTCCCGGAGCGCCCCCCGCCCACGGCGAGGGGGAGATTCCCGTCACCTACGTGCCGGCAAGAAACACCATATTCCTTTCCTTTGCCCTGGGGTGGGCCGAGGTCCTTCAGGCGGAGGACATCTTCATAGGGGCCAACGCGGTTGACTACAGCGGCTACCCGGACTGCCGCCCAGAGTACCTGCGGGCCTTCGAGGCCATGGCCAACCTGGCCACCCGGGCCTCAGTGGAAGGCCGCATGCGGTTTCGCATCCACGCCCCCCTCATCGACATGAGCAAGGCCGACATCATCAGGAAGGGGCGGGAGCTGGGTGTGGACTATGCCCTCACCTGGAGCTGCTACGACCCCGGGCCCGACGGCGCCCCCTGCGGCAGGTGCGAAAGCTGCCGCCTGAGGGAAAAGGGTTTCAGAGAGGCGCGGGACGCCCCGGGATAGACGGGGGCTTTTTCGCGTATAATATTACCCGCGCGTCAAAAGGCCGACATGACCATGCCGGTAAACGGCTTTGAAACAAGCGCTTTCGGGGCTTCACCGCCGTGCATGAAACCAACCAGTTAGAACTGGCTGGTTGGTGAACTAACTGGTTAGTGGTTAGTGAAAATTCTGCGAAACCCGAGGAGGCCGTGATGGATATACAGAGCTTCGTCAAGGAGCGCGCAGAGGAGGCCAGGGAAGCGGCCCGGGCCCTGGGGCGGGCCTCGACACGGGTGAAGAATGACGCCCTCCTTGAGATGGCCCGGGAGGTGCGCGCCAGGGCGGACGTCCTTGCGAAGGAAAACGAGAAGGACCTCGCGGCGGGCCGCGAGAAGGGCCTCTCGGCCGCCCTCATCGACAGGCTCACCCTTACCGGAAAGCGCATCGAGGAGATGGCCCAGGGCCTGGAAGAGGTGGTCCAGCTCCCCGACCCCGTGGGGGAGATAACCCGGATGTGGGACCGGCCCAACGGGATGAAGGTGGGCAGGATGCGTGTACCCATCGGCGTGATAGGCATCATCTATGAGTCCCGTCCCAACGTGACCGCCGATGCCACGGCCCTTTGCTTGAAGTCCGGAAACGCGGTCCTTCTGAGGGGCGGCTCCGAGGCGTTGAACTCCAACCGGGCCATCGCGGACATCCTGCGCCGGGCCGTGGCCGGGGCAGGCCTCCCCGAGGGCGTCGTCACCTTCCTGGACACCCCGGAGAGACAGGCCGTGATGGAGATGCTCAAGCTCGAGGGCCTTGTGGACCTCGTCATCCCCCGGGGCGGGGAAGGCCTCATCCGGGCCGTGACGGAGAACTCCCGCATCCCGGTCCTCAAGCACTACAAGGGCGTCTGCCACGTCTTCGTCGACCGGGACGCCGACCTGGCCATGGCCGAGGATATATGCGTAAACGCCAAGTGCCAGCGCCCCGGGACCTGTAACGCCATGGAGACCATGCTGGTGGACGAGCCCGTGGCCCAAGCGTTCCTGCCCCGTGCTCTGAAGCGCCTCTCCGAGGCGGGCGTGGAGCTCAGGGGATGCCCCAGGACCCGCGCCCTTTACGCCGGGGCAAAAGAGGTCTCCGAGGAGGACTACGCCAGGGAGTACCTGGACCTCGTCCTCAACGTCAGGGTGGTCGCGGACATGAAGGAGGCCATGGAGCACGTCGCCCGCTACGGCTCCGCCCACACGGAGAGCATCGTCACGGAGAACTACTCCCGGGCCATGCGGTTTCTCCGTGAGGTGGATTCCTCATCGGTGATGGTCAACGCCTCCACCCGCTTCAGCGACGGCTTCCAGTACGGCCTGGGGGCCGAAATCGGCATAGCCACGGACAAGATACACGCGCGGGGCCCCATGGGGCTGGAGGAGCTGACCTGTCAGAAGTTCATCGTCCTGGGAAGCGGGCAACTCAGGCAATAGGCTGCCCGGGCGACAGGCTGTCCGTCCCCGGCCCTGTTGACCGGGGAAAGCCCCGGTCAATATAATGACGGAAAACCCGAAGGGAGAACGTGCGTGCGGCTGCGGTTTCTGACTTCCGGAGAGTCCCACGGCCAGGCCCTGGTGGGCGTGCTCGAAGGCGTTCCGGCGGGGCTTGAGCTTGCCCGGGAGCATATCGACCGGGAGCTCGGGCGTCGGCAGGGGGGCCACGGGCGCGGAGGCCGCATGAAGATAGAGTCCGACACGGCCCGCATCCTCTCCGGGGTGCGCTGGGGCCGGACCCTGGGAAGCCCCATCGCCTTGCTCATCGAAAACCGCGACTGGGCCAACTGGCGGGAGGCGATGTCCCCGGAGGCGGAGCACGCGGGCTCCATCGCCCCGGTCACCCGCCCCCGGCCCGGCCACGCCGACCTGGCGGGGGCCCTCAAGTACGGGCATCGCGACATCAGAAACGTGCTTGAGCGCTCAAGCGCGCGGGAGACCGCCATGCGCGTGGCCCTGGGAGCGGTGGCCAAGCGCCTCCTCTGGGAGCTGGGCGCGGCCGTGGGAAGCTACGTCCTCTCCATAGGCCCCGTGGCCTGGAGCCCGCCCCGGGAGGTGCCCGAGGAGTGCCTGGCCCTGCATGAGAAGGCCGAGGTCTCCCCGGTCCGCTGCCCCGACCCGAAGGCGGGCAAGCGGATGGTGGCCGCCATCGACGCGGCCGCGAAGGAGGGCGATTCTCTGGGGGGCGTCTTCGAGGTCTTTGCCCTGGGCCTGCCGCCGGGGCTGGGGAGCCATGTGCACTGGGACCGGAGGCTGGACGGCCGGCTCGCGCAGGCCCTCATGTCCATACAGGCCATTAAGGGCGTGGAGGCGGGCCTGGGCTTCGAGGCCGCCCGGCGGAAGGGCTCGGAGGCCATGGACGAGATACTTCCCCCGAAGGAAGGCCAGCCTCTTCCCGCCAGGGGGTCGAACAACGCCGGAGGCATCGAAGGGGGCATCACCAACGGCATGCCCCTTCTCATGCGGGCCGCCATGAAGCCCATCCCCACCCTCAGGCGTCCCCTCCGCTCCGTGGACCTCAAGACGGGCGAGCCCGTGGAGGCCGCCTACGAGCGCTCCGACGTCTGCGCCGTCCCCGCCGCCTCGGTCATAGGGGAGGCCATGGCGGCCCTGACGCTGGCCGACGCCTTCCTCGAGAAGCTCGGCGGGGACAGCCTGGAGGAGACCCGCAGAAACCTGGCCTCCTACATGGAGTCCCTGGAGGCGCGCTCGTGAAAAACATCGTCCTTACCGGCTTCATGGGCACGGGGAAGACGGCGGTCAGCGCCGAGCTGGCGCGCCTGACGGGCTTCGGGCGCGTGGAGATAGACAAGGAGATAGAGCGGACCGCCGGCATGAGCATCTCCCGGATATTCGAGCGCTTCGGGGAGCCGCGCTTCCGGGAGATGGAGACCGAGGCGATAAAGCGGTTCTCACGGGAAAGGAGACTCATCATCTCCACCGGCGGAGGGGCGGTCATGAAGAAGGAGAACGTGGCGGCCCTCAGGGAGGGGGGCGTCATCGTCTGCCTGACGGCCTCCCCCGAGACCATCCTCAAGCGGACGAGCAAGAACGCCGAGCGCCCCCTCCTTCAGGTGCAAGACCCCATGGGCAGGATAACGGAGCTTCTCGAGAAGCGCCGCCCCTTCTACGAGGCGGCCGACATCATGGTGGACACCGAGGGGAAAAGCCCCCGCCAGGTGGCCCGGGAGATACTGGAGCGTGTCCCCCGGGCGGAGGGCTGAGGCGTGGAGCGGCTGAGGGTCGAGCTTGCCGACCGGAGCTACGATATCGCCATCGGCACCGGCACCCTCGATGCCCTCGGCGACGCCGTCCGCGGGCTCAGCCCCAGCCCTCGCCTGGCCCTGGTAAGCAACCCCACCGTACATGCCCTTTACGGCCCCAGGGTGCGCGACTCTCTCACACGGGCGGGCTTCGCGGTCCACGAGGTCATCGTGCCCGACGGAGAGCAGTACAAGACCCTCCTCTGGACCGAGAAGATACTGACCGAGCTTCTCCGGAGCCGCCTGGACCGCCGCTCGGTCCTGGTGGCCCTGGGAGGCGGGGTGATAGGGGACATGGCGGGCTTTGCCGCCGCCCTGTACATGCGGGGCATACGGTTCGTCCAGGTGCCCACCACGCTCCTGGCCCAGGTGGACAGCTCCGTGGGCGGAAAGACGGGGGTCAACCACCCCCTCGGCAAGAACATGATAGGCGCCTTCTGGCAGCCCTCCCTGGTCTGGGTGGACCTTGAGACCCTGCGGAGCCTTCCCCCGCGCCAGTTCAGGGCCGGGATGGCCGAGGTCATCAAGTACGGGGTCATCCGGGACGAGGCCTTCTTCCGGTTCCTCGGGGAGCACGAGAAGGACGTAAGCGCCCTCGAGCCCGAGGCGCTTGCGCACCTGGTCCGCCGCTCCTGCGAGATAAAAGCCGAGGTGGTCTCCCGCGACGAGAGGGAGGCCGGCTTGAGGGCCATCCTGAACTACGGCCATACCATAGGGCATGCCGTGGAGACGGCCACCGGCTATGGCGCATACCTGCACGGGGAG
Source organism: Nitrospirota bacterium (assembly GCA_037386965.1). NCBI lineage: Bacteria > Pseudomonadati > Nitrospirota > Nitrospirota bacterium. The sequence goes on along the minus strand of JARRLN010000030.1, from coordinate 12,574 downwards.
GCCGTGGCCATCGGCATGTGCGCGGAAGCACGGCTCGCCGAGACGGTGAAGGTGGCCGTCGAGAAGGTCCATGAAAGAGTGCGCCGCCTGGTGGAGCTTTACGGCCTTCCGGCAGAGGTTCCGGAGGGGCTTGAGGCCGCGGCCCTCCTGGAGGCCATGCGCCTTGACAAGAAAGCCCTCTCCGGAGAGATGCGCTTCATCCTCCCGGTGAGGGTCGGCACGGTTCGCGTCAACGAGCCGGTCCCCGCCGAGGCCGTCCAGGCCCTCCTCTCCACGGGGTCCAGACCCCCTTCCCCATAATAAGGAGAGTCGGCCTAATCGCAGGGGTCATGGATCCCCTTATAGGAACAGCCTCTCTTTGATGGTGAAAAATAGGGTCTGGTCCCCTTATCGCCGGGGGGGTCCAGACCCTTTTCTCCTGCCTTAAGGAGAGGCCATCGTTCTTTATCGCCAGGGGTCACGGACCCCTTTTCCCACCATAAGGAGAGGCCGTCTCCCTCCTATCGCGGGGGCCGTTGCCCCCCGGACATCTCCTCCAGGAGCTTCAGTTTCTCGGGCTCGCCGATGACCACCAGGGTTTCCCCCGGGCTGATGGCATGGCGGTGGGTGGGGTTGACCTTCATGGTGCCGTCGGGCTTCCTGACGGCAACGATGATGATGCCCAGGTCCCGCCCGATGCCGCTTTCGCTCAGGGTGCGCCCGGCCACGGAGGAGCCCTCCAGGACGGGAACCTCCTGCATCTGGAGGTCGATGTTCCCCGAGCGGGTGGTAAACTCGATGAAGTCCGCCACGGCGGGCCGGAGCACCGAGTGGGCGATTCTCAGGCCTCCGATGTGGTAGGGGGAGACCACCCGGTTGGCCCCGGCCCTCAGGAGCTTCTGCTCGGAGCCCTCCTCCACGGCCCGGGTGACAATGGTCAGCCCGGGGTTGATGCCCCGGGCCGAGAGGACCACGTAGAGGTTCTCGGCGTCCGTGGGAAGCACCGTGACCAGCCCCTGGGCCCGCTCGATGCCCGCCTCCCGGAGGACCTCGTCCCGCGTGGCGTCCCCCTGCAAAAGCAGCAGGTCCCGCTGAAGCGTGAGCTCCAGTTCCGGAGCTTTCTCGACGACCAGGAAATCGGCCCCCATGGCGGCGAACTCCTTGCAGATGACTCTGCCCATTCTCCCGTAGCCGCAGATGATGTAGTGACCCCTCAGGCTCTTGATGGTGGATTGCAATTTTCTCCTCCCGAATACGTCTTTGAGTTCTCCTTCAAGGAGTATGCGGGCGGCGTTGTTCAGGGAATAAAAGACGGCGCCCACGCTGGAGAATATGAGAAAGATGGTAAAGAAGCGCCCCGGGCCGCTCATGTCGTGGACTTCCTTGAAGCCGATGGTGGTGATGGTGATGACCGTCATGTAGAGGGAATCGAGGAAGCTCCAGTTCTCCAGCGCCCAGTAGCCCAGGGTTCCCGCCGCGATGACGCCGAAAATGAGAAGGAAAGACAGGGCAAGCTGCCTGCGGGGGCTCTTCTTCACTTCCCGCCTCCCGGGGCCATCCTGGAGAGCTTCTCCCTGAGCCTCCGGTACTGCGAGCCCTCCCAGTAGACGTTGCCGCAGCGGGAGCACCGCCGGAAGGCGGCGTGGGAAAGATAGACGTACTCCGGCACGGCGTCCCGGATGTCCTCCTTCTCCGCGACCGCAAGGAGGTCCCCGTTACAGTTGGCGCAGCGGGGCTCGCCGCCGGGCTCGAGGCCGCAGTCAAGGAGCACCTGGGCCAGCTGCTCCTCCAGGTGGTCCGAGCGGACCAGGACGACCCCCGGAAGGCCCTTCCGGGAGATGCGCGTATCCCGGGTCAGCACAACCCGGTCTTCCTCCCGGGCCCGCTTGAGCAGGTCTCTGTCCTCGATGTCCGGGTCGTAGAGCGTGTCAAACCCCAGTATCCTCAGCCACCGGGCCAGCCGCCCGAGCATGGCATCCGCGATGAACCTCATTGCCCGCGTGTTCCCCATGAAAAAAGGCGGGGAGACCGGGCCGCTCGCCCCCGGTCTCCCCGCGTCCGTCCGTACCTGCGCGCCGCCTCCGGAAAAGTCAGCCCGTTACTTCCTCCTGCGTTTCCTCGGGCTGGGCGCCTTCCAGCTCCGGCACGGTCTCCAGGGGCAGGAATTCCCGCTTGACGTAGGTGTTGCGGTACCGCGCCATGCCCGTTCCCGCGGGGGTTATCCGGCCCATGATGACGTTTTCCTTCAGGCCCCGGAGGTCGTCCACCTGGCCGTTGATGGCGGCCTCGGTGAGCACCCGGGTGGTCTCCTGGAAGGAGGCGGCCGAGACGAAGCTCTCCGTGGTGAGGGAGGCCTTCGTTATGCCCAGCAGAAGGGGCCTTCCCTGGGCGGGCTTTCCGCCCTCGGCCTTCACCCGCTCGTTCTCGTCCTGGAAGGCGAACCTGTCCAGCTGGTCGCCGATGAGGAATTTCGTGTCGCCGGGGTCCTCGACGCGGACCTTCTTCATCATCTGGCGCACGATGACCTCGATGTGCTTGTCGTTTATGGAGACGCCCTGGAGGCGGTAGACCTTCTGGACCTCGTCCACCAGGTAGCGCTGCAGCTCGTTGGGCCCCAGGATGTCCAGGATGTTGTGGGGGTTGACGGAGCCGTCCATGAGGGCCTCGCCGGCCTTCACCCAGTCCCCCTCGTGCACGCTGACGTGCTTGCCCTTGGGAATGTGGTACTCCCGGACCTCGGTGCCTCCCTCCACGCTGATGACCCGCATGCCCTTGTGCATGCCCTTGAACCTGACCATCCCGTCTATCTCGGAGACGATGGCGTGCTCCTTGGGCCGCCGGGCCTCGAACAGCTCGGCCACCCGGGGAAGGCCGCCGGTGATGTCCTTGGTCTTGGTGGTCTCCCGCGGTATCTTGGCCAGCACGTCGCCCGGGGCCACCAGGTCCCCCCTGTCCACCAGGACGTGCGCCCCGGCGGGCAGCAGGTAGCGCGCCTGGGCGCCGGAGGACAGCTTCACGGTGGCCCGCCCCTGCTCGTCCTTAATGGAGATGCGGGGCCTCATGTTGGCCGGATAGTCGATGATGACCTTGTGGGCCAGGCCCGTGGTCTCGTCGACCTCTTCCTTGACGGTCAGCCCCTCGGCGATGTCGCCCAGGGCCACCCGGCCGCCCACCTCGGTGAGGATGGGGCTGGAGTAGGGGTCCCACTCCACGATGCGCTGTCCGGGCTCCACCTTCTCGCCGTCCTTGACCAGGAGCTTCGCCCCGTAGACCACGGAGTACTTCTCCTTCTCGCGGCCCTTGGCGTCCACGACGGCCACGCTGCCGTGGCGGTTCATCACCACCGGCAGGCCCTCGCGGTTGATGACCGTGTTGAGCTCGACGTACTTGAGGGTGCCGGAGTTCTTCACCTCCAGGACGGTCTGCTCCACGACCCGGGAGGCCGTCCCGCCGATGTGGAAGGTCCTCATGGTCAGCTGCGTGCCCGGCTCGCCGATGGACTGGGCGGCGATGATGCCCACGGCCTCGCCGTTTTCCACCGGCTCGCCCCGGGCGAGGTCGCGCCCGTAGCACTTGGCGCATATGCCGAAGGAGGAACGGCAGGTCAGCACCGAGCGGATCTTCACGCTGTCGATGCCCGCGTCCACCACGGCCTTGGCCAACTCCTCGTCGATGAGGTCGTCCTTGCCGACGATGCGCTCCTTGGTGATGGGGTCCTTGATCTCCTCCACCGCGTAGCGCCCCACGAGCCGCTCCTCCAGGCTCTGGATGACCTCGCCGCCTTCCACCAGGGCGCCGACGACAATGCCGTCGGCCACCCGGCAGTCCTCCTCGGTGACGATGACGTCCTGGGCCACGTCCACCAGGCGGCGCGTGAGGTATCCGGAGTTGGCCGTCTTCAGGGCCGTGTCGGCCAGGCCCTTGCGGGCGCCGTGCGTCGAGATGAAGTACTGAAGCGGGGAGAGGCCCTCGCGGAAGTTCGCCGTGATGGGGGTCTCGATGATCTCCCCGGAGGGCTTGGCCATGAGGCCGCGCATGCCGGCCAGCTGCCTGAGCTGGGCGGCCGAGCCCCGCGCACCGGAGTCCGCCATCATGAAGATGCTGTTGAAGGAGCGCCGCTCCTGCAGCTCCTCCGCGGAGAGAGCCTGTCCGTTCTCCTCCTCCGCACCCAGCTCCTTCATCATCTCGTCGGCCACCTTCTCGGTGACGTTGGCCCAGATGTCGATGGCCTTGTTGTACCGCTCGCCGTTGGTGATGAGGCCCTCGGAGTACTGCCGCTGTATTTCCAGAATCTCCTGCTCCGCCCGGGTGATGATCTCGCCCTTGGTCGAGGGAATGTGCATGTCGGTCATGCAGATGGAAACCCCCGAAGCGGTTGCGGCCTCGAAGCCCATCTTCTCCAGGTTGTCCAGGAACACGACGGTCTTTCTCCGGCCGGCCTTCTTGAAGGAGTAGTCGATGACCTTGGCAAGCTCCTTCTTGGTCATCTCCTTGTTGATCATCGCGAAGGGCACCTCCTCGGGCACTATCTGCCTGAAGAGTATCCGCCCGCAGGTGGTGTCCTCCAGGGAGCCGTCCACCCGGGCCTTTATCCTGGCGTGCTCCTCCAGCACCCGGGCGTCATAGGCGCGTATGACCTCCTCGGGCGAGCTGAACGTCTTGCCCTCGCCCCTGGCCCTGGCCCGCTCCTTGGTCCTGTAGTAGCTGCCCAGGACCATGTCCTGCGACGGCGCGACGATGGGCCGCCCGTTGGCCGGGGACAGGAGGTTGTTCACCGACATCATGAGGGCGCGCGCCTCCACCTGCGCCTCTATGGACAGGGGCACGTGCACGGCCATCTGGTCGCCGTCGAAGTCCGCGTTGAAGGCGGTGCAGACCAGCGGGTGCAGCTTGATGGCCTTGCCCTCCACCAGCACGGGGTCGAAGGCCTGGATGCCCAGCCGGTGCAAGGTCGGCGCCCGGTTCAGAAGCACCGGGTGCTCGGCGATGACCTCCTCCAGGAGGTCCCACACCTCCGAGCGCTCCAGCTCCACGAGCTTCTTGGCCTGCTTGACCGTGGTGGCGTAGCCCTTCTCCTCGAGCCTGTGGAAGATGAAGGGCTTGAAGAGCTCCAGGGCCATCTTCTTGGGCAGGCCGCACTGGTGCAGGCTGAGTTCCGGGCCCACCACGATGACGGAGCGGCCCGAGTAGTCCACCCTCTTGCCCAGGAGGTTCTGGCGGAAGCGTCCCTGCTTGCCCTTGATCATGTCGGACAGGGACTTCAGGGGGCGCTTCGTGGCGGCCTTCAGCACGCGGCTCCGCCGGCCGTTGTCGAACAGGGCGTCCACGGACTCCTGGAGCATCCTCTTCTCGTTCTTGATGATGACGGAGGGGGCCTTGAGGTCCATGAGCCTCTTGAGCCTGTTGTTGCGGTTGATGACCCTCCGGTACAGGTCGTTCAGGTCGCTGGAGGCGAACCGTCCGCCCTCCAGGGGGACCAGGGGCCTGAGGTCCGGCGGCAGGACCGGGACGACGTCCATGACCATCCACTCGGGCTCGTTGCCCGAGACGCGGAAGGCCTCCACCACGCGCAGGCGCTTGGTGAGCTTCCTCTTGACGCCGATGGACTGCGCCTCCGCGATGTTCGCCTTGAGCTCGGCGCTCAGAACCTCCAGGTCCACCTGCCTGAGAAGCTCCCGGATGGCCTCCGCCCCCATGCCCGCCTTGAAGCGGCTCCCGAACTCCGAGACGTTCTTCTTGTACTCGTCCTCGGTCAGGATGTCCTTCGCCTTGAGGGGCGTGTCCCCCGGGTCCACGACCACGTAGCCCTCGAAGTACAGGACCTTCTCCAGCTGCCGCATGGTCATGTCCAGGAGCGTGCCGATGCGCGAGGGCACCCCCTTCAGAAACCAGATGTGGGCCACCGGGGTGGCCAGCTCGATATGCCCCAGCCTCTGCCTGCGGACCTTGGACTGGATGACCTCCACGCCGCACTTGTCGCAGACCACGCCGCGGTGCTTCATGCGCTTGTACTTGCCGCAGATGCACTCCCAGTCCTTGATGGGCCCGAATATCTTCGCGCAGAACAGGCCGTCCCGCTCGGGCTTGAAGGTGCGGTAATTTATGGTTTCGGGTTTCTTGACCTCTCCGAAGGACCATTCCCGGATTTTCTCCGGCGAGGCCAGCTTGATGCGGATGGCCTCGAAGTCCGTGGGTGTCTTCGGTCTCTGAAACAGAGTCGTGATTTCTTCGGTCTAGGTGCTCACTCTCCCTTTTGCTTTTTCTCGAGAAGCTCCACGTCAAGGCCAAGGCTCTGCAGCTCCTTGATGAGGACGTGGAACGACTCGGGGACGCCCGGCTCGAAGCCCGGCTCTCCCTTGACGATGGCCTCGTAGGTCTTGGCCCGGCCGCTGATGTCGTCGCTCTTGACGGTGAGGAACTCCTGCAGGGTGTGCGACGCCCCGTAGGCCTCCAGCGCCCAGACCTCCATCTCCCCGAGCCTCTGGCCGCCGAACTGGGCCTTTCCGCCCAGGGGCTGCTGGGTGACCAGGGAGTACGGACCGATGGAGCGCGCGTGAATCTTGTCGTCCACCAGGTGGTGCAGCTTCATCATGTACATGTAGCCCACGGTGACCGGCCTGCGGAAAGGCTCGCCGGTCTTGCCGTCGTACAGGACGGGCTGCCCGTTCAGGGGAAGCCCGGCCTTCTTCAGGAGGTCCTTGATGTCCGGCTCCCGGGCCCCCTCGAAGACCGGGGTCGCCGTGTACAGCCCCAGGTTCTTGGCGGCCCATCCCAGGTGGGTCTCCAGTATCTGCCCCACGTTCATGCGGGAGGGCACCCCCAGGGGGTTCAGACAGATGTCCACCGGGGTGCCGTCGGGCAAATAGGGCATGTCCTCGGCCGGGAGCACCACGGAGACCACGCCCTTGTTGCCGTGCCGTCCGGCCATCTTGTCCCCGGGCTGGATGCGCCGCTTCATGGCGATGAAGACCTTCACCGACTTGTTCACGCCGGGGGGCAGGTCGTCGCCCTTCTTGACGTTCTCTATCTTCTCGTCATAGCGCTTCTCCAGCTGCCGCACGTACTGGGCGCCCTCGGTGTTGACCTCCAGCATCCTGTCCAGCACGTCGGTGTTCTGGACCTTGAGCTTGGTGAGGTGCTCGTCCTTGACCTCCTCCAGGAGTTTCTCGGTTATCTTCTTGCCCTTGGGGATGAGGACCGCCTTGCTCCGGGGAGGCGAGAAGTCCTCGGCCAGGCTCTGCCCCACGAGGAGCTGGCGGAGCCGCCTGTTCTTGTCCTCCCGGATGAGCCGGACCTCTTCCTCCAGGTCCCGCTGAAGCCGCTGTATCTCGGCCTCCTCTATCTGCTTTGCCCGGGCGTCCTTCTTCACGCCCTTCCTGCTCAGGATGCGGGTGTCTATGACCGTCCCCTCCACGCCGGGGGGCACGTACAGGCAGCTCTCCTTAACCTCCTCGGCCTTCTCGCCGAAGATGGCGCGCAGCAGCTTCTCCTCCGGCGTCAGCTGGGTCTCCCCCTTGGGGGTGACCTTGCCCACCAGGATGTCGCCGGGCTTGACCTTGGCCCCGGTGCGGATGATGCCGCTTTCGTCCAGGTCGCCCAGGGCCTCCTCGCCCACGTTGGGGATGTCGCGGGTAATCTCCTCGGGACCGAGCTTCGTCTCGCGGGCCTCCATCTCGAAGTCCTCGATGTGTATGGAGGTGAAGACGTCGTCCTTGACCAGCCTTTCGCTCAGGAGGATGGCGTCCTCGAAGTTGTACCCGCCCCAGGGCATGAAGGCCACCAGGACGTCCTTGCCCAGGGCCAGCTCGCCCCTGTCGGTGGAGGAGCTGTCGGCCAGGAGGTCTCCCTTCTGCACCCTGTCGCCCGCGCCCACCACGGGCTTCTGGTTGATGTTGGTGGCCTGGTTGGAGCGGCGGTACTTGATGAGGTTGTAGATGTCCACGCCGCCGTCCTTCGTGCTGACCACGATGCGCTTGGCGTCCACCGAGGTGACCGTCCCGGCGTTTCGCGCCAGCACGATGGCCCCGGAGTCCCTGGCCGCCGCGTGCTCCATGCCGGTGCCCACCACGGGGGCCTCGCTCCTCAGGAGCGGGACCGCCTGGCGCTGCATGTTGGAGCCCATGAGGGCGCGGTTGGCGTCGTCGTTTTCAAGGAAGGGGATGAGGGCCGCCGAAACGCCCACGATCTGCTTCGGCGAGACGTCCATGTACTGGACCTCCTCCGGGGTAACGATGCGGAAGTCCCCTCCCACCCGGGCCGAGATGGTGTCGCCCACCAGGCGTCCGCTGCCGTCCACGGGGCTGGTGGCCTCGGCGATGATGAACTTCTCGCCCTCGATGGCCGAGAAGTAGTCGACCCGGTCGGTGACCTTGCCGTCCCGCACTTTCTTGTAGGGCACCTCGATGAACCCGTATTCATTGACCCGCGCGTAGGAGGCCAGCGAGGTGATGAGGCCGATGTTGGGCCCCTCCGGGGTCTCCACCGGGCATATCCTGCCGTAATGGGTGGGATGGACGTCCCGGACCTCGAAGCCCGCCCTCTCGCGGGTCAGCCCCCCCGGGCCCAGGGCCGAGAGGCGCCGCTTGTGCGTGATTTCCGAAAGCGGGTTCGTCTGGTCCATGAACTGGCTCAACTGGCTGGAGCCGAAGAACTCCTTCACCGAGGCGATGACGGGTTTGGCGTTGACCAGGTCGTGGGGCATGGCCTCCTCCAGCTCGGTAAGGGTCATCTTCTCCTTGATGGCCCGCTCCATCCTGACCAGCCCGATGCGGAACTGGTTCTCCAGGAGCTCGCCCACCGCGCGCACCCTTCGGTTGCCCAGATGGTCGATGTCGTCCACCTCGCCCCGCCCCGTTCTGAGCTCAAGGAGGGCCCGCACTATCTCGACGATGTCCCGGTCCGTCAGGACCTTGGTCTCCAGGGGCACGTCGATGTCCAGGCGCTTGTTGATCTTGAGCCGTCCCACCGGGGAGAGGTCGTAGCGCTTGGGGTCGAAAAACAGCCCGTCGAACAGGTCCCGGGCCGCGCTCATGGTGGGGGGCTCGCCGGGACGGAGCTTCTTGTATATCTCCACCAGGGCCTGGTCCTGGGTGGTGACCTTGTCCGTCAGGAGGGTGTCCCTGAGGGAGGGCAGGTAGTTGGTATTGTCTATGTAGAGAAGCTCCAGCTCCGAGATGCCCAGGGAGATGACCCGCTCCAGGACCTCCTCGCTCAGGGGCTCGTTGCTCTCCACGACGACCTCCCCCGTCTCCGGGTCGATGACGTCCCGGAGGGTGATGCGCCCGACGATTTCCTCCCGCCGCACGGGTATCTCCGCGATCCCGGCCTGCTCGAGCTTCTTGATGGCGCCCCGGGTGATCTTGCCGCCGGGCTTGACCACCGCCTCCCCGCCCCCGGGCAGCTCGATGGCGTCGGCCGAGCGGGTGCCCACCAGTATCTTGCTCACCGGCCGCGTGAACCGGTCCTTGTGTATCCGGACGGTCTCCACCGGGTAGAACGTCCTCAGAAGGTCCTCGTTGCTGTAGCCCAGGGCCTTCAGGACGATGGTGGCCGGGAGCTTCTTCCTCCGGTCTATCCGCACGTAGAGGATGTCCTTGGAGTCGAACTCGAAATCCAGCCAGGAGCCCCGCGCCGGGATGACCCGGGCGGAGTAAAGGAGCCGCCCGCTGGTGTGGCTCTTGCCCTTGTCGTGGCTGAAGAACACCCCGGGGGAGCGGTGCAGCTGGCTGACGATGACCCGCTCGGTGCCGTTGACGATGAAGGTGCCGGTCTCGCTCATCAGGGGCATTTCCCCGATGTAGACCTCCTGCTCCTTGGACTCCTTGAGCTTCTTCGTCCCGTCGCTCCGCTCCCAGAGGTTTAGCTTCACCCGGATTCTCAGGGGCGCGGCGTACGTCAGCCCCTTGTGCATGCATTCCTCTATGGCGAATTTCGGCTCCCCCACGGCGTACTCCATGAACTCGATGGAGGCCGTCTCGTTGTAGTCCGAGATGGGGAACACGCTCAGGAAGGCGGCCTGCAGGCCCCCGTCCCTCCTCTTCTCCGGCGGCACCTTCATCTGCAGGAAGCTCTCGAACGAGCTGACCTGCAGGTCTATCAGGTTCGGCACGTCCAGTATGGACCGCACCTTGCCGAAATCCAGCCTTTCTCGTAAAGCCTTTGCCATTAAAACTCCTTCTCCGAAACTGAAGTGTGCTGATGCAGACGGAGGGGGCGGAGGCGGTCTACTTCACCTCCACCGTCGCCCCCTGCTCGTCGAGCTTTGCCTTGATCTCGTCGGCCTCTTCCTTGCCGACGCCCGTCTTGACGGGCTTGGGAGCGCCGTCCACGAGCTCCTTGGCCTCCTTGAGCCCCAAGCCGGTGATCTCGCGGACCACCTTGATGACCTGTATCTTCTTGTCGCCGGCGGCCGAGAGGACCACGTCGAAGCTGGTCTTCTCCTCCGCCGCCGGGGCCTCGGCCCCCGCGGGCGCCCCCGCGGCCACCGGCACCGGCGCGGCCGCCGTGACGCCGTAGCGCTCCTCGAACTCCTTGATGAAATCCGACATCTCCACGATGGTCATCTTGTCTATGAACTCGAAGACCTCATCCTTGGTAACAGCCATTGTGCATGCCTCCTTTTCGTATCCTCAGGGCCGGGCTAACCGGCGGATTTCTGTTCCTTCAAAGCGCCGAGCGCATACCCCAGCCGCACCACCGTGGCCTCGAGAAGCCGCGCCAGTTTGGCCGCGGGGGCCTGGAACGTGCCGGCCATCACCCCCAGGAGAACCTCCCGGGGCGGCAGCGCGGCAATCTGCTGGAGCTCGGCCTCGCTGACGGGCCTGCCCTCGATGACGCCGCAGGTGACCTTGAAGGTGCCGTTCTTCTTGGCGTACTCCAGCACGCTCTTGGTCATCAGGGCCACGTCCCCGTAGGTGAGGGCCACGCCCACCGGCCCGGTGAAGTTCTCCCTGACGTGCTCCAGCGAGGTGCCGTCCGAGGCGATGCGGGCCAGCGTGTTCTTGACCACGCGGTACTCCACGTCGGCCTCCCTCAGGGCGCCCCTGAGGTCGGTCATCTGCTCCACCGTCAGGCCCTTGTACTCGGTGAGCACCACCCCGGCGGCCCGGGCGAACTTCTCCTTCAGGGCCTCCACCAGCTGCTCTTTTTCCGCTTTGCTTTTCAGTTCCTCCCTCCTTTCCCAGAGACGCGGGAAAGCGTCTGAGTAGGCAGCCCCCGCCGGGCGGGGACTATTAAGAGTGCTCGCCTACCGTCTCTGACCGTATTGCGGGCGGGCAGGGCCCGCCCCGGCTGCGCTAGGTTCGTGATGCCCAGAGGGTGCACGGTCGTCTCTACTTGGCCTGAAGCCGCGAGGCGTCCACCTGCACCCCGGGGCCCATGGTGCTGGCGATGGTCGCTTTCTTGATGTATTTCCCCTTGCTCGAGGCCGGCTTGGCCCTCACGATGGAGCTCAGCGCCGTCTGGGCGTTTTCCACCAGGGCCTCCCGGGAGAAGGAAATCCGGCCCACCGGCATGTGCACGATGCCGCCCTTGTCCACCTTGTACTCCACCTTGCCGGCCTTCAGCTCCTTGACGGCCTTGGCCACGTCGAAGGTCACGGTGCCCAGCTTGGGGTTGGGCATCAGCCCCCGGGGGCCCAGTATCTTGCCTATCTTGCCCACGGTGCCCATCATGTCGGGGGTGGCCACGGCCTTGTCGAACTCAAGCCATCCGCCCTTTATCCTCTCCACCAGGTCCTCGCCGCCCACGTGGTCGGCTCCGGCCTCCTGGCCCTCCTTCTCCTTCTCCCCCTTGGCGAAGACCAGCACCCGCACGGGCTTGCCCGTCCCGTGGGGCAGGAGCACCGTGCCCCGCACCATCTGGTCGGACTTCCGGGGGTCCACCCCCAGGTTCACGTGAAGCTCCACGGTCTCGTCGAACCTGGCGAAGGACGTCCCCTTCACCAGCTCCACCGCCTCCTCCAGGGGGTACTCCTTCGAGGAGGCTATCTTCTCTTCCGCCGCTACAAGGTTCTTCCCCATCTCAGCCCCTTCTCGCTCTCTTTTTATCCGCTGCGGGCGTTCTCTCTCTCCCGGAGACCGCCGCTACGAAGTCGTCTCCACGCCCATGCTCCGGGCCGTTCCCCGCACCATGCTCATGGCCGCCTCCAGGTCCCCGGTGTTGAGGTCCGGCAGCTTGGTCTCCGCTATGGAGCGCACCTGCTCCTCCGAGAGCTTGCCGACGAGCTCCTTGTTCGGAACGCTGGAGCCCTTCACGATGCCGGCGGCCTTCTTGATGAGCTCGGAGGCCGGGGGCGTCTTGGTAATGAAGGTGAAGGTCCGGTCCGCATAGATGGTGAGGACCACCGGGACGATGGTGTCCCCGAGGGCCTTGGTCTGGTCGTTGAAGAGCTTGCAGAAGTCCATGATGTTGACGCCGTGCGGCCCCAGGGCCGGCCCGACCGGGGGGGCCGGGTTCGCCTTTCCCGCCGGGATCTGCAGCTTCACCTGGGCAATGATGTCTTTCTTGGCCATTTTCTTCTCCTTATGCCTTCTCCACCTGGAAGAAGTTCAGCTCCACGGGCGTCTGGCGGCTGAATATGCTGACCATCACCCGG
>JARRLN010000029.1 GCA_037386965.1 Nitrospirota bacterium | reverse complement strand
CTGGCCGGGGAACGTCCGGGAGCTGGAGCACGCCCTGGAGCACGCCGTCATCCTCGCCCGGAGCGAGGTCCTCACCCTGGAGGACCTCCCCCAGGACCTCGGCCCGGCCACGGGCCCCGGGAGGAAGGACTGCTCCGATGCCATCGCCCGCGCACTGAAGGAAACCGGGGGCAACAAGGCCAAGGCGGCCCGCACCCTGGGCATCAGCAGGCGCACCCTGTACCGGAAGCTCCAGAGCCTCGCCCTTCAGGGCGTCGTTCTCTGAGGGGGACGGCCGCGCACCGCTTTTCTGCTAAAAAATCGTTTCTCTACGCTTGATTAATCGTATTTTGCCGTGATAAACTTTACACTTGTTAATTCACACGCTTCCCGCCTGAGCCCTTCTGGTCCCTCCGTTTGGAGGGTGTGGGGGAAAGGGGAGCGGAGGAAAAAAACCAGAGGAGGCACGTACCCAATGAGCGTTGTAACCATGAAGGAGCTGCTGGAGGCCGGCGTGCATTTCGGCCACCAGGTCAAGCGCTGGAACCCCAAGATGAAGCGCTATATCTTCGGGGCCCGTAACGACATCTATATCATCGACCTTCAGAAGACCATGAAGGGCCTCGACGTGGCCTACGACTTCGTGAAGGAGGCCGGCAGGACCCAGGCCCGCATACTCTTCGTGGGGACGAAGAAGCAGGCCCAGGACTCCCTGGAGGAGCAGGCGCAGAGGGCCGGGGTCTTCTACGTCAACCAGCGGTGGCTCGGTGGCATGCTGACCAACTACGAGACCATCAAGAAGAGCATCGCCAAGCTCAAGGACATCGAGAGGATGAAAGAGGAAGGCACCTATCAGGTGCTGACGAAAAAGGAGGCTTCGAGCCTGGAGAAAAAGAGGACGAAGCTCGAGAAGGTGTTGAGCGGCATCAAGGACATGGACGGCCTGCCCGACGTGGTCTTCGTCATCGACCCGAAGAAGGAGCGCATCGCGGTGAGCGAGGCGCGCAAGCTGTCCATTCCCATTGTGGCCCTGGTGGACACCAACTGCGACCCCGACGAGATCGACTACGTCATCCCCGGAAACGACGACGCCATCCGGGCCATCAGGCTCATGTCCACCAAGATGGCCGACGCCATCCTGGAGGGGAAGGCTGAGATGGAGAAACTGAAGGCCGAGGAAGCGGCCGAGGCCGCCGCGGCCGAAGAAGGAGCCGAGAAACCGGAGGAAGCGGCCGAAGCGCCGGCGGAGGCCGAGGCGGAGCAGGCCGGGACGGCTGAAAAGGAGCGGGAGGAGGCAACACAGTAATGGCGCACGTCACGGCAGAGAGCGTAAGAGAACTCCGGCAGAAGTCCGGATGCGGCATGATGGACTGCAAGAGGGCCCTGACCGAGGCAGGCGGGGACGTGGGGCGGGCCATGGACCTTCTCAGGCAGAAGGGCCTGGCCACGGCGGCCAAGAAGGCCACCCGGTCCGCCTCCCAGGGCATCGTGACGTCATACATTCACATGGACAAGCTGGGCGTGCTCGTGGAGGTCAACTGCGAGACCGACTTCGTCGCCCGCACCGAGGCTTTCCGCACCATGGCCAAGGACATGGCCATGCACATCGCCGCCGCCAACCCCACCTACCTGGGGCCCGAGGACGTCCCGGCGGAGGTCCTGGAGAAGGAGAAGGAGATCATGCGGGCCCAGGTCAGCGGCAAGCCGGCCAATATCGTGGAGAAAATAGTCGAGGGCAAGCTCGGAAAGTTCTACGAGGAGAACTGCCTTCTGGAGCAGGTCTTCGTCAAGGACCCCGAGGGGAAGATGAAGATAAAGGACGTCATCACCAACACCATCGCCCAGGTGGGCGAGAACGTGGTGGTGCGGCGGTTCGCCCGGTTCGCCCTTGGAGAAGAGCAGAAGTAAATACAAACGCATCCTGCTGAAACTCAGCGGCGAGGCCCTCATGGGGGACAGGGGCTTCGGCATCGACCCCGCCACGGTGGACTACATCGCCCGGGAAATCATGCGCACCCGGGACTCCGGCGCCGAGGTGGCCGTGGTCGTCGGCGGGGGGAACATCTTCCGGGGCGTGGAGGCGACGACCAAGGGCATGGAGCGGGTCTCCGCCGACAACATGGGCATGCTCGCCACGGTGATAAACTCCCTGGCGCTTCAAAACGCCCTGGAGCAGCGCGGCGTACCCACCCGGGTGCAGTCGGCCATCGAGATGCGGGAGCTCTGCGAGCCGTACATCCGGAGGCGGGCGGTCCGCCACCTGGAGAAGGGACGCGTGGTCATCTTCGCCGCGGGCACCGGCAACCCCTATTTCACCACCGACACCGCCGCGGCCCTCCGGGCCGTGGAGATAAACGCCGAAATCATCATGAAGGCAACCAAGGTGGACGGCGTCTACTCCGCGGACCCCGTGAAGGACCCCACGGCGCAGAAGTATGAAAGCATCGGCTATCTGGACGTGCTCCGCAAGGGGCTCCACGTCATGGACTCCACGGCCATCTCGCTCTGCATGGACAACGGGCTCCCCATTCTGGTATTTAATCTCAGGACGGAAGGCAATGTCAGGAGGGCCGCGGAGGGGGAAAACGTCGGCACCATCATCGGAGAAAGACATGCAGAAAGAACTGAGAAAGCAGGCGGAAGATAGGATGCAGGGGGCGGTGGACGCCCTGAAGCGGGAGATGGGCTCGGTCAGGACGGGGCGGGCCTCGCTGGCTCTCCTGGAGGGCATCACCGTGGATTACTACGGCAGCCCCGCCCCGCTCAGCCAGGTAGCCGCGCTGCACATCCCCGAGAGCCGTCAGATCCTCATCACTCCCTGGGACCCCAAGCTCATCCCCGACATCGAGCGGGCCATCATGAAGTCCGACCTGGGGCTCACCCCCCAGAGCGACGGCAAGAACGTCCGCATCAACATTCCCCAGCTCACCGAGGAGCGGAGAAAGGAACTGGTAAAGGTCGTCCGGAAGAAGTCCGAGGAGGCAAAGGTGGCCGTCCGCAACATCAGGAGGGACGTCAACGAGCAGCTCAAGAAACTTCAGAAGGAAAAGGCCCTGAGCGAGGACGACCTCAAGAAATCCCTTGACGAAGTCCAGAAAATCACCGATTCTTACATAGAGAAGGTCGACAGCGTCCTGGAGCACAAGGAAAAGGAAATCATGGAGGTGTGAGATGAACATAAATTACATTCTCAAGGTGGAAGACGCCAGGCCCGCGGACATCCAGAAGGCCCTCAAGGAGGCGGGTATCACGGTGAGGAGCATCCAGGAGGTCCACAAGGAAGGGCAGAAGAAAGAGCAAGAGAAGGAAACCACGAAGACCGATGCCTAAGAAGAAGACGAAAGGCGGAGCAAAGACGTCAAAAACAACCACCCGGAAGGCCCCGGCTAAGAAAACAGCCAAAAAAGCCGCACCGAAGAAGGCCGCCGCACCGAAGAAGGCCGCCGCACCGAAGAAAGCCGCCGCCCGGAAGAAGGCCGCCGCCCGGAAGAAGGCCGTCCGACCTGCCAGAACGCGCGAGAAGGAGCTCAGGGACCTGCTGCTCAAGCGCAGGGAGGAGATTATCCGGGAGACCCGCGAGGAAATCCAGAAATACCTCAAAGGGGAGAACAGGCAGCTCGTGGAGACCGCCCTTGACGACGGCGACTGGTCCGTCGTGGACCTGGCCGAGGACGTCAACTTCCGGAAACTGCACGCCCATCACGAGACCCTGCGGAAGATAGACGAGTCCTTGCGGAAGCTCGATGAAGGCACCTACGGCATCTGCGAGGACTGCGAGGAGGAGATAAGCCCCGAGCGCTTGAAGGTGATGCCCTTTGCCATACGCTGCCGGGACTGCCAGGAGCTCAAGGAGGAGCTGGAGGCGGCCGAGCGGGGCGAAGAGACAGGCTACCGGCTGTAGAAGACCCTTTCGAGAAAAAGCGCCCGCGCCGGCGCCGTAGGGCCCGCCAGGGCGCGCTCCCCCGAGGCCAGGACCTCACGAACTCCCGAGGGCGGCATCTTCCCCCTGCCCACCTCGATGAGGGTTCCGGCCATGGTGCGCACCATGTGGCGGAGGAACCCCGCGCCCTGCACCCGAAAGGTGATGAACCTTCCCGCGAGGGTGGTCCCCAGAAACGGAATCGATTGGGAGACCCCGACCTCCGCCGACCCGACGGACCGCACCGCATTGCCCCCGGCCCCCGAACCCGCGGCCATGAAGGCCCTGAAGTCGTGCGCCCCCACGAATTCCCCGGCGGCCCGGGCCATGGCCTCCACATCGAGCGTGCCGGGCACGCCGGCGGCGTAGCGGCGGAGGAAGGGAGAGAGGGCGTCGGTGTTGGCCATGAGGTAGAAGTAGCGCTTCCCCAGGGCGTCGTACCGGGGATGAAAGGACGGCGCCGCTTCCACGGCTCTCAGGACGCGCACGTCCGGCGGGAGCTTGGCGTTCAGGGCCCGCCGGATGACGGCCGGCGAGTGGCCCGTGTCCGTCCCGAAGGCCGCCACCTGGCACAGGGCATGCACGCCCGCATCGGTGCGGCCCGCGCCGATGACTGAAGCGCGAGAGCCGGTCAGCTCCGCGACGGCAGTCTCCAGCACGCCCTGCACCGTCCGCTCGCCCTGCTTCTGGGTCTGCCAGCCGGAAAAATCCGTGCCGTCGTACTCGAGGTCCAGCCTGATGGTGCGCATAGGTTTGATTGTAACGCAGAAGGGGCTGCTGCGTCCCCGGGAGGAATTCGCTTGATATTACGCCTTCCAAGGATTTAGGCTTTAACCATGGGCGCCGGCCTCCTCGATAGGCTTCTCCCGCAGGTCAGAAGGAACTGTCTCATCTCCGACGCCCGCCACTGGGGCAACTACAGCATCTGCGGCCTCCTCATGCGGATGCGGGAACTGTATCTTTTCGAACACGGCATCAGGGACGGGCACGCGCCCCTGGCGGACGTCACCGAATGGATAGGCCGGAGGGAGAAGGAATGGGAAGCCCTCCGGAGCGAGGAGCTCTCTCCCCTGGCCGTGGGCACGGAGCGCTTCGGGCCCTTCGAGGTGGAGAAGATAAACGGCATGCTCAAGACGGAAGGGCTTCTCTACGGAGCGGGATACGGCGTGGCCATGAAGCCCGTTTTTTTCCTCGCCGAGAGGGAGAGCGAAGAGCAGGTGGAGGACCTGACCATCTATGTGGCCGGGAGGGAGTTCGCCCGCGACCTCGCCACCCACCCCGCCATGCTCCTTCAGAGGACCATCACGGCCCGCAAGGAAATGGCGGCGGTCCTCCTGCGGGAGAAGTTTGACGAGTTCCGCGGGATGAAGGGACAAGGTCCCCTCGGTACGGCTTTCTCGGCATACGGGGTGCACCCGGAGGACGACTACGCCGCCCTGGCCCCGGTGGTGGACGGCGAGATAAGGACCTTCATCGCCCATGAGATGGGCGAGGCAAAAGAGGCACAAGTGTCCGGCCCCCGGTGGCTGGAGCTCATGGCCACGCTGGGATACTCGCGGGCCTCGGTCCTCGCCCGGGCGCTTCAGGACGTGCTGGCCGACGCCTCCGAAAGCGGGACATTACGCTACATCATCGGGGAGAGGCGCGCGGGCTCCCTGGCCTTTCACTTGGCCCTGCTCAGCGGCTTGAGGCGCACCATGGCCAGGCCCCTTGTCGAGGCCTACGAGAGGTTTTCGCGGTCCCAGGGGTGGAGCGAGGTGGAGGAGGCCCGTGCCGCCCTGCACACCAAGGGCAGGGAGACCGTGCGAAGCGTTCTGGAAACATTCGTCCCGGAAGACGACGGGAAGCGGCTCGCCCGCCGGGTCGAAGAGCGGATCAGTCGAGCTTTTCCCGGACTGAGTTGACGAAGATGTCCACCAGTGCCGGGTCCAGCGCGGCTCCTGCCAGCTCCCCGAGCTCCGTCACGGCGGCCTCGAAGGCCTGCCCGCTGGCCAGTCCCCGTTGCGACGCGCCTATCATGGCCGCGTCGAAGGCCTCCGCCAGGGCCAGGATGCGCCCCTCCAGCGGGATGTCGGCCCCCTCAATGCCGTCGGAGTTGCCCTCGCCGTCATAACGGTCGTGGTGGTGCAGGACCAGGGGGGCCACCTCGCGATAGATGTTGATGTTGGAGAGCATCTCGTGGCCGGCGCGTGCGTGCGTGGCCTCGGCCCACTGTCTGAAGGTGGCCTCCCCGAGCGCCTTCAGGTACCCCACGTCGTGAAGAAGTCCGGCGAAGTGAAGCCTCCGCTGCTCCTCCTCGGTCATGTCCACGGCCTTGGCCAGCACGCCGGCGTAACTGGCCACCCGCCGGGAATGGCCCGCCTGTTCGGGGACCATGTGGTCTATCACCTCGATGAGCATGTCGGTGAGGTGGATGCGGTAGTTCTTATGGTTCTCGTAGAACTGGGCCCGCTCGACGGAAATGGCCGCCTGCTCGGCCAGGTAGCTGCCCAGCTCCACGTCCCTCTCGTCGTAGTGCCCGCCGTGATTGTTCAGAAGCTCGATGACGCCGAGGACGCCGCTTCTGGTCCTGAGGGGCACGCAGAGGGAGGTGCGCACCTCGTAGGATGTCAGCCCTTGCAGGCTCGGGCCGAAGCCCGGGCTCTTCGGGACGTCGGCCATGTGGAGGGGCTCTCCCTGGGCCGCCACCCAGCCCGGAAGCCCCGTGTCCACGGGCACCTTCTTGCCCACAAGGCTCTCAAGCCCCGCGCCCCTGGCCGCCCTGACCTCAAGCGCACCGTCCTCCCTCTGGTGCACCAGGCAGGCCTCCGAGTCGGTGAGGACCTTCGCGCTCTCGGCTATGGTCTCGTAGAGGATGTCGCCGTGGACCTCCTCCCGGATCTCGTGGGTGAAGCGGAGGATGCGGTCCAGCCTGCCGCTGTGCTCCTCCATGATGCCCCTGACCTGCCGCGTCAGCAGGAAGGAGAGATAAAACCCCGCCATCACCAGTATGCCCACCAGGGCGATGATGACCGCCACCGAGGCCCGGGGAAGGTCCCCCAGGACGCTCCCCAGGGGCGCATAGAGGGAGGCGGTCAGGATGGCGGCCAGAAGGACCACCACGAAGCCGTTCAGGGCGTTGAGCAGCCGGAGCCTGGAGCGGACCGCCTCCAGGGCCGAAACGTTGCGCGAGGAGAGATTCTCCGGCATGAAGAAATATATACCACCGGGGCCAATATGTCAATGTTTTCCCGATGTTTCAATGCACGCGAGAAGTCCTGCGCCTCCCTCTCAAGAAGCCGTCTCGGAACCATTCGGACGGATGCCGTGGGCGCTTTGGTTCCGCCATTTCTCGAATATGACGGACGCCGCGGCCGCCCGTGGTCCCGCGCACATGGGGCTGGTTGTGGCTCTTACCCCATCATTTGACACCCTCCCGAGGGGGCGGATAAACTTAGGCCTATGAAGAAAACCGTCATGGAAGCGGTCTCGCGCGCCCTAGGGCAGATGGGCCTCCGCCCGGCTCCCCGGGTGGAGGTGGAAGTGCCCCGGGAGGAGGCCCACGGGGACCTCTCCACGCCGGTGGCCATGGGCCTGGCAAAGGAGCTCCGGAAGCCCCCCCGGGAGATAGCCCGGGACATCGCCCGTGCCCTGCCCGGGGAAGAGGCCTTCGAGAAGGTGGAGGTGGCCGGCCCGGGGTTTCTGAATTTCACCTTCAGGGCCGATTTACTCCGGGAGAGGCTGAGGGAGCTTCTCCGCGAGGGCCCCGCCCTGCTCCGGGAGGACCTGGGACGCGGACGAAGGGTGCAGGTGGAGTTCGTAAGCGCCAACCCCACGGGCCCTCTACACCTGGGCCACGGCCGGGGGGCGGCGGTGGGCGCGGCACTGAGCAATCTCCTCCGGGAGGCGGGTTTCGCCGTCGAGCGGGAGTACTACATAAACGACGCGGGCCGCCAGGTGGAGCTTCTGGGGCGGAGCGTCCTGGCCCGGTACAGGGAAGCCCTGGGCGTGGAGGCCCCCTTCCCCGAGGACGGCTACAAAGGGGCCTATGTCGAAGACCTTGCCCGGGCCCTCCAGGAGGAGGTGGGCGAGGTCTACCGGGACAGCACCTTCCAGGAGTGCCGCGAGAAGGTCGTGGACTTCGCCCTGGCTCACATGCTCACGCGCATCAGGGAAGACCTCCAGGCCTTCGGCGTCCAGTTCGACACGTGGCAGAGCGAGCGGGAGCTTTACGACGAGGGAGCCGTGGAGCACGCCCTCACGGTCATGAGGGAGCGGGGCATCCTTTACGAGGCCGAGGGGGCCCTCTGGTTCAGGGCCACCCGGTACGGGGACGAGAAGGACCGCGTGGTGGTGAAAAGCGATGGGCAGCATACGTACTTCGCCTCGGACATCGCCTATCACCTGCGGAAGCTCGAACGCGGGTTCGACGAGCTCATAAACGTCTGGGGGGCGGACCACCACGGCTACGTGCCCCGGCTGGAGGCGGTGATGGAAGCACTGGCCGGCGAGCGGAAAAAGCTCCGGGTGCTCCTTGTGCAGATGGTGGCCTTGGAGCGCGGAGGGAAACCCGTCCAGATGTCCAAGCGGGCGGGGGAGTTCGTCACCCTGAGGGAGGTCATCGACGAGATAGGTGCGGACACGGCCAAGTTCATCTTCCTCACCAGAAGGCACGACAGCCACCTTACCCTGGACCTGGAGGCCGCCGTGGCCCAGTCGGCGGAGAACCCCGTCTACTACATCCAGTACGCCACCGCCCGCATCCACAGCATCTTCGCCCACGCCGGAGAGCAGGGGGTGGAGACGGAGTCCCTTGAGAGTGCCGACCTCGCCCCCCTCGCGGAGGCCGAGGAGCTGCGGCTTATAAAGAAGCTCCTGACCTACCCCATCGTCTTTGAGCAGGCGGTGCGAAACCGCGAGCCCCACCGGATGACGTTCTATCTCCAGGAGCTGGCGGGGATGTTCCATCCCTACTACAACCGCCACCGCGTTGTAACCGAAGATGTCGCGCTGACCCGGGCCCGCCTTGCCCTGATGAAGGCCATTGTTCTCTCGTTTTCGGAAGGGCTTCGTATCCTGGGGGTCTCGGCGCCGAAGAAGATGTAGCCGGGGGACGGCGCGGCTATTGCTTCTTCGATGGGGGGGCGGTGGGCGGCCGCCTGAGGCCGTCCAGCAGGTGCATGAAAGCGAAGTACGGGTGGCGGCTGCTCATGCGGGGACCGGAGAAGCGCATCACCTCGACGGCCCGCCGGCGCATGGAGGGCATGTAGCAGTGCACGGGGCATTTCCCGCAGGCGGGCTTGCTCCCCCCGTAGCGGCAGTGCTCGAGCCGCCGGTACGCATAGGCCAGAAATTCCTCGCACTCCCCGCACAGGGCGCTTCCCTCGCCCCCGCCGGCGTCTTCCGGCTGCCAGGGCTCGCAGGCCTCCGGGGAAAAGGCGGGCTCCACACACCTCGCGCCCGCCCTGTGATGGGCGCGGCAATACATCCGCACCATGGCCGCCATGGTCTTCTTCTCCCTGCGGATGCGGCGTCCCTCGGCGGGACGGGTCTCGACATCCATACTCTATGGTACACCGTATCGCCCGGGGCCTGTGTATGAGATGGGTCATACCATGCCGGAACGCTCCGAATCCCTTCTTCGGCTACAATAGGGGAGCAATGTCCGCCTTCGGAGGAAAACCAAAGGACCGTCTCCGGGTCCTCGTCCTCGAGCCCTATTACGGCGGCTCCCACAGGGCCTTCCTCGAGGGGCTTGCGGCCCACCTGCCCTTTGCGTTCGAGCTCCTCGCTCTTCCGGCACGGAAATGGAAGTGGAGGATGCGCCTGGCCGCGCCCCACTTCGCCCGGCTCCTCAGGGAGAGGAAAGAGCGCTTCGACCGCATCCTCTGCTCCCCGTATCTGGACGCGGCCGCATTCAAGGGCCTGGCCCCCGCCCGCCTCCAGGGGGTGCCCCTTCTTACCTACTTCCACGAGAACCAGTTCGCCTATCCCGTCCAGGTCCGGGACGAGAGGGACATGCACTTCGCCCTGACCAACGTGACCACGGCGCTGGCTTCCGACGGCATAGCCTTCAACTCCCGACACAACAAGGAGAGCTTCCTCCGGGGGGCCCGAGGCCTCCTGCGCCGGGCCGGTGACATGCGCCTGGAGGACCCGCTGGGCGAGATACGGGCAAAGGCCGGGGTTCTCCCGCCGGGCGTGGATTATACGGACATCGACCGGGAGAAACCCCCGGACGCCCCGAAAGCGCCCGCGACGGTGCTCTGGAACCACCGCTGGGAGCACGACAAGGACCCGGAGCTTTTCTTCCGGACGCTCCTTGAGCTCGCTCAAGAGGGGGTGGACTTCGGGGTGGTCGTGGTCGGGGAGAGCTTCCAGCGGAGGCCGGAGATATTCCGCGAGGCCCGGGAGAGGCTGGGCCGCCGCATCCTTCGGATGGGCCATGTGAAAAGCACAAGGCAGTACGCCAGGTGGCTCCGGCGGGGGCAGGTGGCCGTCTCCACGGCCCGGCACGAGTTTTTCGGCATGGCGGTGCTCGAAGCGGTCCGCGCGGGATGCCGTCCCCTTCTGCCCCGGAGGCTCTCCTATCCGGAGATTTTTCCAGGGAAGTACCTTTACGGGGAGGGGGAGTTCAAGGACAGGCTCAAAGAGGCCCTCGCAGGAGCAGAGAGGCTCGACCCCGCCGAGGCGGCGCGCCTTACCGAGCCCTATCGGTGGGAGACCCTGGTGCCTCTTTATGAGGAATGGCTCCGGAGCGGCAAACTTCCCTGATTCGCTCCCTGCGGTGCTGCTCCCGGAAGATGGTCAGTTGTCGGTTCGAAAGGCGAACCCGGCGCGATACAGGCCCTCGCCCACCCGCAGGCACCAGACGGCCCGCGCCTCCCGGGGCGGCACCAGAGAGGGAGCGGAGCGGCGAAGCTCGTAGGAGGCGCCCGGGAGCACCCACTGATTGGTAAAAAGGCTTATCCCTCCGGGGGAGATGTCCAGGGCGGCGGCCCAGGGCTTTCGGCCGCCGTTGGGCCGGGAGGATGCACGGGCTAGGACGATTGCGGAGGACCACGGCTGGCGCAGTTCCCGGCGCTTCTCGGCTCCTTCGGGGCTCCTCGGTCTCTGCACGTGCAATTCTCCTCCTTTGCTCAGGCGGGACACGCCACTGTGTTCTGCTACAGGATACCGCAGAAGAGGATTTTTTGCACGGGGAGCGCTCTCCCATGGCACGTCGATGCTCCCTGGGAGGAGGCGGCCTCAGTCCCCGCTCAGGTAGTCCCCGAGGAGGCCCCGGCTGTGCTCCTCCTGGTGGCAGTAGACGCAGAGGTTCTCCCAGTTAGAGCCGTCAGGCGGGTTGTTCCGGGGGTTTCCGTCCTTGTGGTGGACGGTGAGGAGATGGCGGTCCTTCTCGTCGAACTGCCTCCCGCACTTTGCGCAGACCAAGCCGTGGATGCGAAGGGACTGCTCCCGGTACTCCGGCGAGGACTTCCCGGCCTCCCTGAGCTGCCGGACGATGTCCTCCACGGACCTGCCCTCGGCCCTTCGGGGCGTCCTTCTCCTATGCCGATCCCGAGCCATGGCCTGTCCTTATTATTTTACCCCAGAGGCGGATTCCGGTCCCGCAGGGCTCTGGATGACTTCGCAGTTTCCGTATGACTGAATATTTACTTATTTAACGGAGTCAAATCTCCTGCTTATCTCCCCCCAGTCAATCGCCTTAAAATAGGCATCTATGTATCCCGCCTTCTTGGTGCCGTAGTCAAGCATGAAAGCGTGCTCAAACACATCCATAATCATAATCAGCGCTTGCCCGCCGGGGTGGCCTTTGTCGTGCTCGTCAATCCAGAAATTTATAAGCCTGTCTCCCTGCTTGTCGTAATACAAGGCCGCCCAGCCAATGCCGCGCATGCCGCCCACCCCGCGGAAATCCTTCTCCCAGTTTTCAAACCCGCCGAAGTCTTGTTCCATCTTTTTATAAAGCGCGGAACCTTTAT
The DNA here is from genome assembly GCA_037386965.1 of Nitrospirota bacterium. Taxonomy (NCBI): domain Bacteria; kingdom Pseudomonadati; phylum Nitrospirota; species Nitrospirota bacterium. Next base: position 41,216 of record JARRLN010000029.1, on the reverse strand, counting down.
CCGGCTGGGAACCGCCTTTTTTCAGGCCACCGAAATAATATTCGTGCAAGCGCATGCCGTTGAACTCCCAACCCAGGCGGCGCTTGACTTCCGCATAGTCCGGCTGGCCGGTCTTTCCCTCCCCAAGCTGCTCCCGCAACTTCTCCAATGCCTTGTTGACATTGTTTACATACCCCTGGTAAAGGGTGAAATGGTTCTTGAGCAACGCGTCACTGAGGCCTTCGGTGCCCAGCAGATGGTCGAAATTTCTTGCCTCGTATGCCATGTTCATCACCTCGTCTCTCTTTGTTTTTGTTTGCTCGTTTTTAGAGAATAGCACGCCTTCCCCGGAAGTCAATGAACCGGCGTGGAGTCCCTTGCAAAGAGTGCAGGAACCGGAAAGCGTTGATTGACTTTGTTTCGGCGCGGCTGGTATAAATAGTGGTCATGGTTGAGAAGACCCGCAAGATATGGATGGACGGCACCCTGGTGGACTGGGACCAGGCCCAGGTGCATGTGCTCACCCACACGCTGCACTACGGGCTGGGGGTCTTCGAGGGCATCCGCTGCTACAAGACAGCCAAAGGGCCGGCCATCTTCAGGCTGCAGGAGCACATAGAAAGGCTGCTCGGCTCCGCCCACATCTTCATGATGCAATGCCCGTACGGGGAGAAAGAGGTGCGCGAGGCTATCCTCGCCACGGTGCGGGAAAACGGCCTCGAGGAGTGCTACGTGCGTCCTCTGCTTTTCATCGGCGACGGGGGGATGGGCCTCTACGTCTCGGACAACCCCGTGCGGCTGGCCGTGGCCGCCTGGCCCTGGGGGGCCTACCTCGGAGAGGAGGGCCTGAAGAAGGGCATCCGCGTGAAGGTGTCCAGCTTTATCCGCGGCCACGTCAACAGCAACATGACCATGGCCAAGGTCTGCGGCTACTACGTCAACAGCCAGCTCGCCAAGAAGGAGGCCAAAAGCTGCGGCTATGACGAGGCCCTGCTCCTGGACACCGAGGGGTACGTCTCTGAGGGCAGCGGCGAGAACATCTTTATCGTCAGAAACGGGGTGCTCAAGACCACGCCTCTGACGAGCATCCTGGAGGGCATCACCCGCGACAGCGTGATGCGCATAGCCCGGGACGAGGGCATCCCCGTGGTGGAGGAGCGCTTTACGCGCGATGAAGTCTACATCGCCGAGGAGGCGTTTCTCACGGGCACGGCAGCGGAGATAACCCCTATCCGGGAGCTTGACGGCCGCCGGATAGGCCCGGGCAGGCCCGGCCCGGTGACGGGGAAACTGCAGCAGATCTTCTTCGATGCCGTCCTGGGCAGAAGCGACCGCTATCGGAAGTGGCTCACCTTCCTTTAAGGGCCCTTTTCCCCGCCGCTGAAAATCGCCTCATTCGCCGGTGCCATGACGCCCGGCGGCTTGCGCCGCGGGAAGCGCTATGTCGAAGGTCATGCCGGCCGGGGTGAGGCGTGCGGAGAGCCGCCCCCGGCTCTTCCGGACGGCAAGCATGGCGATGGCCAGGCCGAAACCCGTGGCCCCGGGCTTTGTGCTGTAGAAGGGAAAGAACATCTTCTCAACCTCCTCCTCCCGGGGGCGGAAGCCCACGTTCGTTATCTCGATGTGCACGTCGCCGGGCAGGCCGGGGGGCACGGAGGCGGTGATGTCCAGGGAGGGGGTCTCCTTGCCAGCGGCCTCTACGCCGTTCATGAGGATGTTGTAGAACATGTCGGCGACGAGAGACCCGTCACCCAGGACATGGTCCGCCTCGGGCCGGATGTCCACGCGGACGTCCGCGGTCGAGACGGCCCCGAGCCGCCGGACGACGTCATCGAGGATGCGGCCGAGGGAGAGCCGCCGTGTCTCCGCCGTCTTGTGGAACATCTCCACGTAGGACCTGATGTCCGCAATCAGGCCTTCGAGGCGGGCGTTCTCATCCAGGATGGTGCGGTAGGACTCGTAGGCCGGGGAATCCTTGGAAGTCCTCCTCAGCAGCCTGTTGACGTTGCCCCCGATGACGGTGACCGGGTTTCTGACCCTGTCTGCTATGCCCTTCATGATCTCCAGGTCGCAGCGCGAGTGGGTCTCGACGTAAGCGGTGGTTTCGATAAGGAGGTAGAAGTCCAGGAGCTTGTCCACCGTCCTGAAAAGCGCAGCGGCCTCCCCGGCCTCCAGTTCGGCCTCCAGGAGGTCCTGGCAGAACTGGCGGATCTTGGTGAACCCGAGGTTGGTGTAGCGCTGGTCGAGGTTGACCTCCACGTGGCGGACGCCCACGTGCCAGAGGTACCGGAGGAAATCGTCGTCCACGCGCCCCCGGAAAGCCAGGTCGAACCACGTGGCCCAGACGCCCTTCATAGTCTCCGGGGTGCTCTCATGGTCGATGACCATCCGGGTCTCGGGCATGGCGGAGAAGAAGCCATAGAAGAACTCGGCGAACTCCCTGCCGCGTCCCTTGAAAAGGTCGGCTCGGGCGGCAAGCGCTTGAAGCTCCTCATCGGCAAGGCCGAGAGAGTCGCGCAGGCTGTAAAGGGTCTCGTAGGGAACGATGACGTTGATGAACCGGCCGGTCTCTTTCATCGATAATTTAGACTAACAGAGGGCCCTCGGGCAGTCAACCAAAGCCTTGGTTCCCCTCAAGCGAAGAGAAGGGCGCTTCCCGGCTGTCGGTTTACACGGCAAGGCCGTATGTGCCGGATAGGGGCCGTGCCCCCACTACCTATGGAACATCAAGCCTTTATGTTCCAACAGCCTGTCCAGGCGAACTTTCACAAAGTCCGTAATCACGAAAGCCACCAGCGCATATACCCAGACAAATAAAGCAAGCTTCCACCCGATAGGAGAAACGTACCAGCCGTAGACGGCAACCAGGGTTGCCAGCGCCTTGGTTGTCACCGCGGACCAGAAAAGGGCGGCGCCGGGCCTGATCGACCAGAAGGGACCCTGGGTACGCGTCAAAAAGATGGTCAGGTGTCCCGCCACCGCCAGTTTCAGGAATATGAACGATTGAATTACGTCCCTATCGAGGCGCAGGACGTGCTCGCCGATATAAAATATCATGAACGAAAAGAACACGCCGATGAGGCCCAATAAGGTCGCCTTGCCCAGGACCACCCCCATATGCCACTTTTCCGGTTCGTTCCGGTACCTGACTTCATCGTAAGCGATGGCCATGATGGGGGCGTCGTTCAGCAGCGCGAGCAGCACAATCATGACCGCAGTGACGGGATAGAAATTGAAAATCAAGATGGAAGCCGTGATGAAAAACAACAGGCGGATGGATCCCCGCATCGGCCTTCTTCAGGGCGGGCGCGTCGTTGACCCCGTCGCCGGTCATGCCCACTATGTGTCCCCCGGACTGCAGCAGCTCGACGATGTGGTACTTGTGCTCAGGAAATACCTCGGCAAAGCCGTCGGCGTCCTCGACCGTGCGCCGGGCTTGCCGGTCGGGTCTATCCAAAAAGGAAGAAGCCGGCATGATATTGCCGCCCAGATGCACCTGATGTGCGATCTCCCTGGCAATGGCAACATGGTCGCCGGTGACCATCTTCACCCGGACGTTCATCGCCTGGGCGGTCTCGATTGTTTGCGCCGAATCCTCCCGCGGCGGGTCCGTCAGGCCGATCAGGCCCAGGTACCGCCAGTTCCCATCCTTATCCGTCCTGGCCACGCCCAGGGGGCGATACCCCTGGGCGGCTAGAGCATCGACACGCTTGTCGACGTCCGCACCCACGGCCTTCGTATCGGCAACGAGCGATACAATGGCCTGCGGCGCTCCCTTGGCCGCTTTGAAGCGCCCTCTGCCGCTGTCCTCCAGAGTGGCCGTTGACCGTTTGGAAACGGGGTCAAAGGGCGTGAACGCCAGGGTCCTGTAGCCGCCGGCCGCGCCGGCCTCTTTCGCCTTGGCGAGAATTGCATCGTCGATGGGGTCCTGGTCCTCTTCCCTGGACGCCAGGGCGGCAACAAGCAGAACGTCATCTTCGCCGACGCCCCCGAAAGACTCCACGTCGCCAACCGAAATTTTGTTTTGGGTGATGGTGCCGGTCTTGTCCGAGCACAGGACGTCCATGCCCGCCATCTCCTCGATGGCGGTCAATTTGCTGACGATGGCTTCTTTTTTAGAGAGCGCCACCGCCCCCACCGCCATGGTCACGGAAAGGACCGCCGGAAGGGCCGCCGGTATCGCCGCCACGGTAAGAATCAATGCGAACTGAAGCGTTTGCAGGATGCTCTCATGGCGGAAAAGCGCGACGAGAAATATGACCGCCACCAGCGCAAGGGCGAGGACGATCAGGTAATCGCCGATTTTCATGACGGCCTTCTGGAAGTGGCTCCGCTTTCGAGCTTCCTCGACGAGCTTCGCGGTCCTGCCGAAAAAGGTGTTCATGCCCGTGGCGGTCACCAGCCCGTTCATTTCCCCCTGCCGCGCGATGGAACCGGAGTACGCAACGTCGGAGATATGCTTTTCGACGGGCATGGCCTCCCCGGTTAACGCCGATTCGTCAGCCAGCAGGTAATCCCCTTCCATGAGTTTGAGGTCGGCGGGAATGATTACCCCCATGCGCACACGGACCACGTCCCCCGGCACGAGCTCGCGGGCGTCCATGTCGGTCCACGTGCCATCGCGCAGAACCCGTGCCCTCGGTGCCAGCTTCTTTTTTAACAACTCGATGGCGTTGTCCGCCTTGTGTTCCTGCCAGAACCCTACCGCGGCGTTTAAAAGCAGCAGTATGAAGATAATCCAGAAGTCCTCCCAGTGATGGACGACCGCCGACAGTATGGCCGCGACCTCTATCATCCACGGTATCGGTCCCCAGAAATAGCTCAACAACTTCAGAAACGCGCTCTTCTTCTTTTCGGATATCTCGTTATGGCCGTACTGTTGAAGCCGCTTTTGTGCCTCTGCCGTAGAGAGGCCTTTTTCGCTCGAGGAAAGTTTTTTCAGCAGTTCGGCAAGAGGGGTCTGTTTTATCTCTTCTTTACCCATATAGTCCACCCATGGGACGCCGTCTATTGATTGCGCACGGGCCGTCCTAAAGGGATTCTATCACTTCCGGCCCGCTATTCAAGAGCTTTCCGGTGCAGAGTCCAGGAAATCTTTCGGACGGGTGCAAGCTCGCCTTTTTTAGCCGAAACTCCTATACGCGCCATTTTCTCTGTTCGGCGTACCGCGAGTGCATCCTGAATTGCCTGCAATACCGTTCAACGTTCTCGCCGACCAGCCCTTCAAGCGAATAATCCCCATAGCCGTCACGCTCCAGGTAAAACAGATATCCAATGTCCGCGGGGTCGAGGCCCATCAGCCTAACCCCGAGCCCATCCGCCTTCAAGGGGTCCACCGATGCCACGGCAACGCCCAGTCTAACGGGTTCGCCCAGTAAGGGGCCCTCTCCTTCCATTGCGTACATCGCATCCAGCACGACCAGGTCCAGCTTTGTGGCCTTCGCCAATTCAGCGAGGTTTATGTTGGTCAATTTCACGGACTCGACGTACCCTCCGAGATTCACAGAATATCCTGTCATGCCTGTGGACCATACCCATGATGTTCTTGATTCCCAGGGTAGCGATAACGAAATCGTGCGTTTTTGGGAGCGAGACGGAAACGACATAGTCAAAATCGTGCTTCATCACCCTGACCTCTTCGTGGCCGCGTACCATCCTGACCCGAAGCACGTTGAAATCCTTCCAGTCATCGAGGTCCAGCACCCGGACATTGCCGAACCTCTTTTCCAGGTCGTCATAACCGAAATATTCAAGGACGCGTCTTGTGCGCATGCCGGCCAGGTAAGCGCTGCCGCTGCTCTCCCCGATGGCTATCTCCAGGCCCTTGAAGTGGTCATGGAGGAACTCAATAATTCCTTCAACGGCTTCCACGGACGTATTGGCGTACGCATTTTTGAGCGCGCTCAGGTTCGGCTTTATCAGGACTTTCTGCCGGGGCTCGATTTCTTCCCTTATCAGCTCCAATGCCTTTTTAACGTTTTCTTTTCTTGACCCCCCGGCCGTCAGTGCAACTTTAGCCATCGTACTTTAAGCTCCCCAAACAAAATAAGGTGTCCAACCACTCAACATTCATCGAATAAAACATGGGAGTGCCCTCTAAAAAAGAAAGCCAATGCACTTCCCACATTTCTAGGCGGCTCACGGCGCAGGCACGGCCCAGAGGCCTCCGGGACGGAGGCCGCCATGCCCCCTTCACGCCCTGCGTATGCCCGAAGGTGCGGCTGCCCTGGTCATGGACGTCCATGAAAATGATGCTATCACAGAATAGGGGCACTTTAAATACAACTTTGGATACAAAGGGAAGAACTCCACGGAAAATAATGACAAAGATAAGTGTTTATAAAATTAAGGGGTTTCCTTGACAAACGGCAAGCGAATGTGTTTAGGTGCGGGCATCGCAAAAGGGAGAAGAAAAGCTTTCCTCCATGGTGACGACCGATGCGGCTTCGCGGCAGGTCTGCTGGTTCATTGAGGAAAAATTCCTGGAAACGGCGAAAAGCGGAGAGACGTTCTTCTGGAAGCCAAAGCCCGGTACGTTCGTCGTCCGCGTGGTTGACGACCACGGCAGGGCAGACGCAAGGGACATCGCCGTGGACGTCATCGAATAGGAGGGAACAGCCTCACCCGGTGATTCAGACTCTCGGGTTTCATCTTCCGCCGCCGGCCCGGGCCGAAGATAGACGAATAGTAATTGTCCAATGGTCACGTGGAGGGTATTTATGGTAACGCTTTTCGATACGGCAGGACGAGGCAGCGTGCGGTACGCAGGGCTATGCCGGAGGCTCACCGCATGGACACTCGACGTTCTTCTCTTCTTCGGCTTATTCGGCCTCGTCTCCGGCACGGCCGGATGGAAGATTTTCGTTGAAACGGACTACCCCGATGAACTGGTGCTGCCTCTTCTCGTGGTGTGCCTTCTCTATTTTTTCGTGGACCAGCTCTATCTGCCCGTGAGGTTCGGCACAACGACCACACGTTGGATGACGGGGTACCGGGTTCAAAAGACAGAAGGCGGCAATCCCGGCTGGCTCCGGGCGTTGGCCCGGGTCGGCGGCATCTATGTGCTGGAGAGCCTGACCCTGGGAATCGTCACGTTCGTCACCAGCCTGTTCAGGAAAGACAGGGCCGCCCTGCACGACCTGGCATCGCGAACCCGCGCCGTATTACCCGAGCATAGCTGGCGGAGGGGACCGCGGTTGGCGGCCATAGTGGCAACGTTCGTCCTGTCCACTCTCGTGATGGCCAACTTTATTACCTATGGACTCTACAATGTTTTCGTCTCGCCGACCAAGAAAGCATTGGTTTCACGCGGTATTGCATCCCGCCCGGCCGTGACCCCCAATCCCGCACCACCAGCCGGCAGTTTCGGTTATCATGGCATTGAGTTTCTCCTTCCCGGGGAAATAACCACACACGTCTGCGAGGGAGAGTTTGATACGTACAACAAACCGCGCAGAGGACTGATAGAAGTAGCGCTTTTTCGAAAGTCATATAAATACTTCCTGCCGATCCACGCCAGCGATAAAGAAGACCGATGGCTCGCGACTGCTGCGGCGGTCCTGCGGGCTTATCCCCTGAAGCGTCCCGCGCATGAAATAGCGGCAGGCGTAGCCCATAATGAACAGATCGACTTTCCCCTCCTCTCGCCGGTGGACAATGCCCTTCGGCTCTATGGCAGCCTCATATACGCGGTCATTGCCCCTTTGTCCATTAATAAAGGTGTGTACACATCCATCCAGGGGGAGGAGACGTTTGGCCTGTATTTTGTGGGAATGCGTGGAAGGGCAGCGGCTATTTGGTTCTATGTGGTGCGGGAAGGTCACCTGGAGGACTATTCAATTGTCATGCGGGGAACTCCGGAAGATGTTAAACCTGCTTTCGAGACAGTCCTTGGTAGTATTCGTATTATCGAAGAAGGCCGGGACCGGACACCGCTGTTGCCGCCCTGCTCGGGCATTTCTTCAACCGGACCAAGACGGGAAACAGACTCTTAAGGACTTTCCCCAATGCGGTCTGGGATAATTCGAGAACTGTTTCTTCACAATGAAAGGGAGAGGATGTGAGCGTAGCGGCCCTGTTAACCTTGCTTTCGACCGTTTGTGCACCAGGGGCTCTGGCAGGAAGGCAGGCGGGTCAATCACAAACGGATTGAAAGGATACGGCGCAAGGGGGAGTCGAAAGTGTCCCTCAGCGAATCGGCCGGGGCCCGCTCGCCGGACCGTCTTGTTCGCCTTGGCTCTTCCCTTCGATCTTCCGGAAATTCCTGCTCGGGTCAACCGCGTAGTACGCGAGAGGCGCATTCGACGTCCTCAAAGCCGGACGCTCGTCCTCAAGCCTCACCTCTTCCTTCTTCATCCGGATGAAAACCCACTCGTCAAATACCCGGGCGATAAAATAATGCCACTGCCGGTCGGACCCTTGGTAACCGAGTCCGCCGCGTATTGCAGAGTGGTACTTCGCATACCACTGGGTCACTTCCTGTTTCGTCCACTCGGTTTTGCGACAGGACGTCAGGCTCCCGACGAGCGCCACGAGACCAATAATGAGTATGAGCTGCAGTGAGCGCATGGCTTTATGGCGAACGCTGCGGGTCACCGGGAGCCAGATTTATTGGACATCCGGTGGAGCCGGTTGTTCGGTGATGAGTTCCCTTGCCCTCTTAAGGAGTTGTTCGGACGTAGAGTCGAATCTCTCTGCAACTTCCGGCGCTGAGACCGTGTCGCGGAGAGCACCCGCCGTATCGGCAAATATATCATGAAATGCGTCTGGAAGATTCCGTTCCACCCATAGGCCGTCGAACATAAAGAACGAGTCGACTGCACGACAATTTGCATCCGTGCGACCATCCTCGGATGATAAGTACTCAAACAAAGCCACCAAGGACTGTTTCAAGCCCCCTACGTCAACGGCGCCTTCAGCAAGAATGGACTGGACCGCCTTGACCAGTTCTTGTGCATGCGGGTCGGCCCCGGCAAGCTTAACAGCAGCAATTTCTTTGTCATTCATTTCTTATTTGTTCCGAACATTCATCGCATGCGTGTTTGTGACGTATTATATCGATTTCATGCTACTCCATTTCCACTCTAGGGTCGGGAATGTCACCGGACAAAAAAGGATAATGCTTCTTCAGTATGTCTTTTTTTGGTGTCGAGAAATCACAAAAATACCAGACCTCGCCGTCAAAGTAACGTGTGGCCAAAAGATGGCTGTAAATAATGCCAGCTTTTCCGTTGTACTTAAAATGCGCCTTATAAGGAATTATTACATGCTCGGCCTTATCGCTTCGAATATATTTCAGCGGCTTGCCAACAGAGACCGAAATAAAATTCATTTCTCTGGATGCTTCCTTGACCCTGGACAATACGAGCGCTTTAACTTGACTCCGTTCGTCCTCGGTAAAACCTTCCCGCTCAGATAATCGAGGGTCCATCAAATCAACGGTCTTCTCATAATTTCCGTCAACGAAATACTCTAGATATGTTTTAGCTTCAATTGAAACGCTCTTTTCAACCGCGGGCGGCACGCCTTGTGAACAGCCAAGAAACAACAGAATGGAGGCCAGGATGGTGATAAGAGGTTTCATTGCGCCTTCATTTTAGCATAATGCCCGATTCCGGTAGACAGGGATTGATCACATCGGCGCGGGGCGCACGGTCCGGCGCACAAGCCTACTGGTTTGCGGGCCTCCCACGATTAACCGTGCATTCCTGATTTTAAGGCGCACTGCATCACGTACGGCTTCGGAGGCGACTTCCCATCAGAACTCAAGGCGCAGTCGTGTACGAACGCGTCACAGACGTTGGTGAAAGCTTGGCATGCTGTCCGGTCATGAGTCCGCTTTACCTCTTCCCTTTTCCCTGTGCGGTTAGAGTCAGATGGTTCCGGAAGAAGGGGCACTGACTGCGGCAGTAAAGTATCTTTTCGGCATAGCTCTTCTGTACCATCCTGCCAAAATCGCATTTTGTGCCCGTTACTTTCCAGCACTCCCGGCCCATATGTGGATAGGCGGGACAGCCGAGCCGCGAGGACTCCGGGCAATCCAGATAATCCCAGCAGTCCGGTGCGTTCTGTAAGAGTTTCCTCTGCTTTCTTCCGGGCATGCGCACTCCCTCTGTAAATTATTGTGGTTGTAATATAGCGCTTCATATCTCATAAGAGTCAATATACGCTTACCTGGTAATTCCACTTAACAAGCCCACATCTTCCTGCCGTTCTCATCGATGATTCTGCATACGAGCCGCTTGAATGAAGCTCAATAAGCTTGTCTATCTTCGTCGAGGTTTCAGGAGGCCAAGTCCAAAAGACACAGAGCCATCTCAAGGGCCGCGAGGGTTGCCTTTGCCATCACCCTGCATCGTCTGCAACAGAGCCTTACGAGGCTCCTCGCGTTTGCTCCGTCCTTAATGGCGTTGTCGAGCTTGTTCCCGTTCATGTTCCTTCTCTTTTCCATTTTCATTTCGTTATGAATCTGCGAACGGTTATGAAGGAAAGGAATTGAGTGACCTAGCGGGCGGGATGAAGAAAAAGAAAGGGCTCCGGGGACAATCTGGGGACAACCCAGACGCCGATGAAGCCCGGAACCCCTTGATTTCCATGGTAGGCGCGGGCGGTCTCGAACCGCCGACCTCTACCGTGTCAAGGTAGCGCTCTCCCCCTGAGCTACGCGCCTGCAACACAGGATTTTAACCTTCTGAAAAGGGTTTTTGCAAGAAAGGGCGCCTGACCCTCCTCCGGCCCGTGTGTTATAATGTGTATTCATTTTGGAGGTATTCATTGAGCGCGGCGGCAAGAACGGCTCTCATATTTTTTCTGCTTTTTCCCCTTCTTGCGACCCCATCCCCTGGAGCCAAAGAAGGGGCCGAAGGCCTCGAGAAGCTGAGGGACGAGGCCCTTTCCTACTTCACCCCTCTGGAGGGACAGGTTACGGGCGTGGTCGAAGGGGCGGTCTATGTCGACCAGGGCTCGAAGGCCGGCCTCAAGGAGGGGATGCGCCTGGACGTCTTCCGAAAAGGCGAGGTCTTCCATCATCCCATCACCAGAGAGCCCATCGGCACCGCCGAGACGCGGGTGGCCATGGCCGAGGTCAAAGAGACGGGCCCCGGGTATTCGGAACTTGTCCTGCTGGAGGGCGAGGCGCGGCCGGGGGACGTGGTTCGCCTTTCCTCGGCGAAGGTGCGGGCCCTTTTCTACCAGAAGCTCAGCGTCGACTGGAACGTGGCCGAAGAGTACTACCTGAAGCTCAAGGAATCCGGCAGGTTCGAGCTTCTGGACACGGCGCCGGGACGGGACGGGACGGGGGAAATAGCGGCCCGGGCCAGGAAATCGGGCGCTCGGGTGGCCATCGTCCTTTCGGCCGAGAATAAGGGGAAAGGGAGCCTGTTCCTCAAACAACAGGTCCTCTGGGCGTCCGACGGCTCCGTGCTGAGCGAGGATGCCGTGAGCCTGGGGGCCGGGGAGGTCCGGGACCTCAGCCTGGGCGAGGAGTTCTTCGAGCCGGAGAAGGGCGTACCCTCCGTGGCCTTCACCATCCCCTTCAACGCCCGTTTCCTGAGGACCGCGGACCTGGACGGCGACGGGCAGTACGAGGTCCTGCTCGCCTCAAGCGACATGGTTGCGGCTTACTCCTTCAAGGGCTCCCTGGTGCCCGCCCTGGGCGGCACGGAGATAAAAGGGGATGCGGACGAGGAGTTCATCTGGCTTGACACCCTGGATTTCGACGGGGACGGGCGCGACGAGGTTCTGATCACATCAAAGGACGACCGGGGGGTAAAGACCACCGTGTATAAATACGAGGGCCGGGAATTCTCGGTCCTCAGACGGGACAGGAACGTCTACGGGCGCGTCCTCGGAGGCAGACTCTACGCCCAGGAACGCTCCCCCGTGGGCGGCTACAAGGGGAAGGTCTTCGCCTTCGACGACAGAAGCGAGACCATCGAGCTTCCCCACGGCGTGAACATCTATGACTTCGGCATCCTGAGGTCTCCCGCGGGCACGCGGTACATAGCGGCCTATGACTGGACGGGCCATCTCACCGTCTCCACACCGGACGGCACCCCCATCTGGCGGAGCCGGGAGAGCTACGGCCCTCCGGTGATGGAGTTCGACAAGAAAAAGGTCTCCGCCTCCGACAGCACGGAGACGTGGCGGGTCAACGGCCGCCTCGTGACACGGGGGAGAGCCGTCCTGGGCCTGAAGCGGGTGCCCCTGGCAAGCCTGGTCCGCAAACTGGACTACTTCAAGCACTCCGAGGTCATCGCCCTGTCCACGGCAACCGGGGCCGAGGTGGACGAATCGGTCCTGATAAACGGCGTCTCGGGCGGGGCCCGGGACTTCGACGTGACCGACAAGGACCTCTTCATCCTCACCGACTCCCTGAGCCTCAGTGCGGGCAATATCCTCAAGGGCAAGGGCCTTTTCAACACCAAGGTGTTCGTGTACACTCTTGTGGGCGACTGACCGATGAAAGACCGGCTTCCAGCTCATGTGGCCGTCATCATGGACGGCAACGGCCGATGGGCCGCCATGCGGGGACTTCCCCGGGTGGAAGGACACCGCCGCGGGGCGGAGCGGGCCAAGGAGGTCATCACCGCATCCGTCGAGATGGGGCTGGGCACCCTGACCCTCTACACCTTCTCGGTGGAGAACTGGCAGAGGCCCGAAGACGAGGTGTCGCTTCTCATGAAGCTCCTGGAGGCCTACCTCAGGCGGGAGGCCTCCGGGCTGGTGCGAAACGGCGTGCGCTTCAGGGCCATCGGGCAGACCTGGAAGCTCCCCGGGGGGGTCCGGGCCCTCATCCGGGACCTGGAGGAGAAGACCGCGCAGAACACGGGGCTCACCCTTGTGGCTGCGCTCAGCTACGGCGGCAGGGACGAGATCGTCCGGGCCGTGCGGAAGGCCCTGGCCGCTGGCGTGGAGCCCGGGGGCTTTACCGAGGAGGCCCTGGAAGGGCACCTGGACACGGCCGGTCTTCCGGAGCCCGACCTCATCATCAGGACCTCCGGAGAGATGCGCCTGAGTAATTTCCTCCTCTGGCAGTCGGCGTATTCGGAGCTGTACTTTACGAGCACCCTGTGGCCGGATTTTTCCAAGGACGAGTTCCTTCGTGCCCTGCACGACTACCGGATGAGAGAGCGGCGCTTCGGCGCCGTGCACGCCAAGGAAACCGGATGAAGCGAATCCTCTCGGCCGCGGTCCTTCTGCCCCTTCTGGTGCTGTACGTGATGAAGCTGCCCCCGGGGTACTTCGCCCTCCTGGTGGCGGTGATGTCTTCGCTGGCCCTCTTCGAGTTCTTCGGCATGTACAAGGTGCCGAGGCCCCTGAAGTATACCGGGGCGGCCCTGGGGTTGCTCGTGATTGCGGCGGGATACTGGGGCGAGGCGGCCGTGGCCCTTCTGGCCTCCTTCGTCATCGCGGCCGCCGTCAGGCTCTTTGCCGTTCGCGGGCCCGACGGAGCGCTCTCGGACATCGGGATTGTCGTGGCGGGGCTCCTGTACATCCCGGGTCTCCTGGGTTACCACATGGCCCTCCGCAGCGGGGGCGCGGCCCTGGTGCTTTACCTCTATGCCAGCGTATGGCTCTCGGACGCCTTCGCGCTTTACGCAGGCAAAGCCCTGGGGAAGAGAAAGCTCTATCCCTCCATAAGCCCGAACAAGACCGTGGCCGGAGCGGTGGGCTCGGTGCTCGGCGGAACGGCTGGCGCCCTTGCCGTAAAGCTCCTGCTTCTGCCGGAGATGGCCTTTCCCACGGCCCTCGTGACCGGCGCGGCGCTCGGCGTGGTGAGCATCGTGGGAGACCTGATAGAGTCCATGTTCAAGAGGGACGCCGGGGTGAAGGACTCCGCCGGCTACATCCCGGGGCACGGCGGCATGCTGGACAAGCTCGACGGCCCCCTGGTCTCGGGGATGGTGCTGTACTGGATGTTCCGGGCCCTGAAAGTCGTCGCCTGAAAATGAACACTTGAGAAATCCATTGCCTCCGCCGTGGAGGGAGACAGGCCGGTAAGGCCGGGAGGAAGAAGATGCACAAAGTGGCAGCGGTCGTCTTGGTGCTGGCCGTCATGTTTCTGGCCGGGTGCGAAAAGGGAAACAACGAGTCTCAGCCCATCGGAGGAGGCCCGCCCGCACCCGCGTCCCTCGATGCCCAGAAGGAGATAGACACCCTCAAGGGCGTTCTCAAGGAAGACCCCCAGAACCTGCGGACCCTCATCCGCCTGGGCAACATCTCCATGGATTCGGGCCAATTTCAGCAGGCCGTGGACGCCTACGGCCGGGCGCTCCAGGTAGACCCCGCCAACATCGACGTCCGCGTGGACATGGGGACCTGTTACAGGCGCATGGGAATGCCGGAGAAGGCCGCCGAGACGTACAGGAAGGCCATCGAGATGAAGCCCTCCCACGCCGTCGCCCATCTGAACCTGGGCATCGTCCTGGCCTACGACCTCAACAAGCCCGGAGAAGCCGTCACGGAGTTCGAGACCTATCTGAAGCTGGCCCCTTCGGCCCCCAACGCCGACGCCGTGAAACAGGAAATCGCCAAGTGGAAGGCCGTAGCGGGGTAGGAGGAAACGGCGGAGGTAGAAAAAGGCCTGCTTTCGAGGCAGGCCTTTTTATTTATGCGGCCCGGAGGCGCTGCCCCGGAGCGCCCGGGTGATGCGTTCGTACTTTTCGATGCCCACGCATTCCTTGGCGGAGGGGCACCACAGGATACAGATCTCCCTCATCTTCCGGTCTATCGTCCTTCCGCAGGACCTGCATCGGGTCTCGGGCTCGTCGCTCCATATCTCGTTTTCCGCTTCGCAGTATGCGCACCTGAGGGGCTCGGGGTAAGGGCTGCGTATCTCTCTGCTTCCCGGACAACCTTCCTTGAGCATGGCCGAAGCACCTCCTTCGCACCTTCTTATCCCTACTTTATCAGATGCAAGGAGGCGAAAACATGATATGGGTCATAGGGAAGGGGGCTTCTGGGGCTCCCGGGCCCCCCACCGCCTGAAGGCGTTGTGCGGCACGCCCAGGGAGTCCAGGATCTTCCCCGCCCAGAAGTCCACCATGTCCTCGATACTCTGCGGGGCGCTGTAAAAGGCGGCCACGGGGGGGCATATGCGAACGCCCAGGCGGGCCAGCTTGAGCATGTTCTCCAGGTGGATGGCGCTCAGAGGCGTCTCCCGGGGGCTCAACACCAGGCGGCGCCCCTCCTTCAGGGTGACGTCGGCTGCCCGCGTTATCAGGGTGTCGGCGAAGCCGGAGGCGACGGCCGCCAGGGTCTTCATGGAGCAGGGGACCACCAGCATGGCATCCACGGGGTAGGAGCCGCTGGCCGCGGGGGCATCCATGTCGTGCTCGTCCCAGAGGTGGACGCTCCGGGAGCCGACATGCGTCCGGACCTTCTCCTGGCTCTCCGATATGTGTTCCCCGGAGAAGTCGATGCCCGTCTCCTCCCTCAGGATGAAGAAAGCATGGGAGGAGACCACCAGGTGGACCTCGGCCTCCCGTGCGAGCTCTTGAAGGACCCGGAGACCGATGGTCTGCCCGCTGGCCCCCGTCATGCCCAGGACATAGCGCTTCACGGGGTATTCTACCACAGGGAGACCGCGGCTTCCGCTGTCACGCGGCGGCCGGGGCCCTGCGGGGCTTCGGGGCTCGCCTTGACTTTGAAACCGGAGAGTTTTATATTAATTGGCTATGGGAACGTACACGACGTACCGCCCGCATAACAGGAGAAGGAAGAGAAAGCACGGCTTCCGCAACAGGATGAGCTCGCCGGGTGGGCGCCGCATCCTGAAGAGAAGAAGGTCGAAGGGCCGCAAAGTCCTTTCCGTCTAAGGCCCTTTACTCCCATGGTCTCAACACCTGGAAGACTCCTTGTCCTGGCTATTGACGCCTACAGGAACAGCCTGTCGTTTCTCTGGCCCGGCACCTGCAGGTTCGCCCCGTCGTGCTCGGAGTACGCACGGGAGGCCGTGCTCAAGTACGGCGCCCTGAAGGGTTCGGCCCTGGCCGTACGAAGGCTTCTCAAATGCCACCCCTTTCATCCGGGGGGGTACGACCCGCTCGTCTAAATGGAAAGACGCGTCATCATCGCCATCGTTCTGTCCGTCCTGATACTGATGCTGTTTCAGTATCTTATCCCCAAGCCCGTGCCCAAGCAGGAGGCCGTGGGGCCCGCCTCCGTCCAGGAGAAAGGCAAGGAGGCCACCGTAGCGCCCCCCAAGGGGGAGGAGCGCGCAGCGCCTCCCGAGGAGATGGTGCCGCTGCCGCCGCCCTCCGAGGTGAAGACCATCCACGTCGAGAACAACCTCTTCTCGGCGGACCTGAGCTCCCTGGGCGGCACGATGGTGAGCTGGCACCTGAAGAAATACCACGACCAGGAGGGGCATGCGGTGAGCCTCCTTCAGGAGAAGCCGCCCACCTATGCCCTGGCCCTGGGGGTCAAGGACGATTTCTCCATCTCCCGCAAGAACTTCACCGTCCGGGGCTCGGACCTGCTGCTGGATAAACCCGGGGAGAGCGGGACCCTGGTCTTCGAGTACGTCTCTCCGAAGTACACCATCAAGAGAACCTATACCTTCAGTTACGACTCCTACGCCTTCACCCTTGTGGACGAGGTCCGGGGGCTCCCCGAATATGAAATCACCCTGGGCGGCCATTTCGGAATCTTCAACCCCGAGCCCTCCCGTTACGGACACGTGGGGCCGGTTGTCCTGGAAGGGACCGACCGGATAGAGATAAAGACGAAAAAGGTCGAAGAGACCCGTCTTTTCACCGGCAATATCAAGTGGGTGGCCATGGAGGACAAGTACTTCTTCTCCGCCATCGTCCCGGAGGGGCTGCCCCTGGAGGCCAAGGTCTGGCGCTTGGGGACGAACGTCGCCGTCGCGGTGGAGGGCGAGCCCGGGGAGCCCGGCGTCTACCCCCTTACCATCTACGCCGGGCCCAAGGAGATAAGCAAGCTCAAGGCCCTGGGGAAGGGCCTTGAGAGCGTCGTGGATTTCGGGTTCTTCTCCATCATCGCCCGCCCGCTCTTCTGGCTCCTGAACCAGCTGCACAAGGTCACGGGCAACTACGGCTGGGCAATCGTCCTGCTGACCATCATCATCCGCATCCCCTTCATCCCCATCGTCAGCAAGGGGCAGACCTCCATGAAGAGGCTCCAGCAGCTTCAGCCCCGGATGCAGGAGATAAAAGAGAAGTTCAAGAAGGACCCCAAGCGGATGCAGCAGGAGATGATGCAGATGTACAAGAAGAACAAGGTCAACCCCATGGGGGGCTGCCTCCCCATGCTGCTTCAGATACCGGTCTTCTTCGCCCTGTACAAGGTCCTTCTGGTGTCCATCGAGCTCAGGGAGGCCCCCTTCATGCTCTGGATACACGACCTCTCGCAGAAGGACCCCTACTACGTTCTCCCCCTGGTCATGGGGGCCACCATGTTCCTCCAGCAGAAGATGACCCCCACGGCGGGGGACCCGCGGCAGCAGAAGATGATGCTTTTCATGCCCATCATCTTCACGTTCCTGTTCCTGAACTTCGCCTCGGGGCTGGTGCTCTACTGGCTGGTGAACAACGTGCTGTCCATCGCCCAGCAATTCTACATCAACAGGAAAAAAACGGAATAGAGATTATCGCCGAAAGGCGACAGCGCCGTGACGGAGGCGAGGCGCACCGGCGGCTGGAGCACGCGTGCACTCAGAAGGAGAGCGGGCCCTCCGCCCGGGTCGCCAGGCTCACCAGGGCCATGGCGCCGGAGACGACGGCCCCCTCGATGAGGTCCTTCTCCTCGATGCCCCTGTTCTTGAGGGTCTGGGAGCAGCACTGTATCTCCACGCCCGCCTCGAGGGCCTCGGCGAGCCTGCCGCCGAGGGTGGGCGTCCCCGGGACCGGCTTCTCCCTCCTCTGGGCTTCCCCCCGCACCATGACCTCCACCGCGTTCTGCACGCAGTAAAGGACGGAGCGGTAGCCCGCCGAGGCCCCCAGGGAAGAGAACATGAGGGCCGAACGCATCCTCTCCACGCTCTCGAACCCCGACGCGCACAACACGACGAAAAGCCTCTCGCCTCCGCCCTCAGGCACCTGTCAGACCACCTCCAGCGTGCTCCGGAGGGTGACGGGACGCGCGAGGGTCGTCCCCACCGGCGAGGTGGCCATCACCTGCTCGTGCAGCTCCCGCAGCGCCCCGGGGTCGGCCTGTGCCTTTATCTTCACGGTGCTCGTGATGCTCTTGAAACCGGGGAGCTTCTCCATGTGAAGCTCCTCCGGCGGCGTGAGCCCGAGGAAGCCCGGGAGGTCTATCTCTCCTTCCAGGTCTATCTTGATTTCTTCCATGTTGATTCCCCGTACGGCGGCGTTCATGGCGTAGCCGATGGTGAGGCAGGCCCCGTAGGCCTGAAGCACCATCTCCACCGGGTTGGACGCCTGGTTGCTCCCGCAGAGCATCTCGGGCTCGTCGGCAAGGAGCGAGAACTCCCGGGAGCACGTGCGCACCCGGAAGCCCCCCTGCCACTCGGTGGTGGCCTTCCAGGTGGTCTTGCCCATCTGCCAGTTCTGCTTTACGGTATCGACGACCTCGGTGAGCTTTTCCGTATCCAGACCGTTGATTACTGCCATGTTCTTACCCTCCCCTTTGCGGTTTTCTTTTTATGAAGTGCAAAAACCCTGCCCGGACAAAAAGATGTGATATCTCTTTGATTTTCAAGTGATTCGGAAGGCATGCGCCTCTGGCCGCGGAGAAAAGCGTCCCTTTATTACCCACTCGCCCCTCAGCCCGGCGGGACAAACCGACACAACGGGGTTTTCAGGCCGCCTTCAGCGAGAGGGCAAGCCGTACGGCCTCCAGCATGCTGGAGGGATTGGCCTCCCCCTTCCATGCGATGTCGTAGGCCGTGCCGTGGTCCGGCGACGTCCGGACGAAGGGAAGCCCCACCGTGACGTTCACCCCGGTGTCGAAGGCCAGGAGCTTCACGGGGATGAGGCCCTGATCGTGGTACATGGAGACCACCAGGTCGAACTCCCCCTGGGCCGCCCGGTGGTACAGCGTGTCGGGCGGATAGGGGCCGCTCGCGGGTATGCCCCTGGCCCGGGCGTCCCGCACGGCCGGCGCGATGGCCGATATCTCCTCGTCCCCGAAGAGCCCCCCTTCCCCCGCGTGGGGGTTAAGCCCGGCCACGGCTATGCGGGGCTCCGCGAGGGAAAGCATCTCCGCGGCCCTGCGGGCCAGCTCCAGGGAGCGGAGGACGGACTCACTCGTAATGAGGCCCGGCACATCCCTGAGGGCCCTGTGGATGGTCACCAGGAGGACCCTCAGGGGGCCTCCCACGAGCATCATCGCGTAGGTGGCCGTGCCGGTGAGCTCGGCCAGAAGCTCCGTGTGTCCCGGCCAGGGAAATCCCGCAAGGCGGAGAGCCTCCTTGGAGATGGGGGCGGTGACCACGGCGTCCACCTCGCCCGTAAGGGCAAGCTCCACGGCACGCCGGATTGCCTGTACCGAGGCCCTTCCCCCTCCCGCGGTGGGCCGCCCCTTTTCGAAAGACACCCCCCCGCCGGAGTCCAAGACCCGGGGGTCCAGGACCCGGAAGCCGCTTTCCCGGGGCGAGACCCCGATGAGCTCTCCGGCGGCTTCCCAGACGCGCACATCCCCCACCAGCACCGGGGTGCAAAGGGCACGGCACTCCCGGGCCGCCCGGAGCGCCACCTCCGGCCCCACCCCGCCGGGCTCGCCCATGGTGATGGCCAGCCTCTTCATCCCTCGATTATAACCGAGGAGAGTGCGTCCATTGACCCACCGCAGAGAGAAATGGCACAGAGAAAGACACACCTCTGTGTCATCCGAAAGGGCGGACGGCCCGGGTGAAACCATAAGCCCTCGATTATAAAGACAGGATAAGAAACAACGCACGTGGCACGATTCTTGAGAATCTTCGGGCAGGTCGCAATTCTCCGGTCACGTGCGGCTCCCCGACCGTTTGCCCTCCTTTTTCGGCTCGGGGGCCGCCTTTTCTTGTCAGCCCGTCCGGGAGGGCAGGGAGAAGAGGGGCTCTTCGATGGACTGCCGGCGGCAGGCCGGGCAGCGGCCGGGCTTTGTGAGCTTTTCCCTTTGGCTGAAAACGAAGCCGCACTGCCTGCACCGGGCCGGGACGACGGTGAGGGCCTTGCCGCGCCCGCCCATGGACCGCCGGATGTGGCGCAGGTGCTCGTAGACCTCCCGCTCGGGAATGCCCACCAACTGAGAAATGTCCCGTGCCGAGAGGGTCTGCTCCCTCAGAAGGCCGACGATCTCCCGGCGGAGGGTCTCGGGTCTCTCGACGGGCTCGGGCGGCTCCTTTGGCCTGCGCGCCTTCGCCATTGCCCTAGAAGAAGACGAAGAGCCCCACCATGTGGAGGTTCAGGGAGGGATTGATTTCATATATGCTCGCGTTGGACATATGCTCGAACCGGTACCCGATGCCGGCCCTCCCGAAGAGAAACACGTCAAACCCGATGTGGCCCAGGAACTGCACGGGCCCGCCGAAGTCCTTCTCCTCGAATTTTTCGTCCGTCAGATAGGCCACCCTGTAGCCGGCCTCCAGAGCAAGGGGCCAACCCTCCTTGAACACGAAGAATCCGAAGCCCGCCGAGGGCAGATACTCCACCTTCCTCTGGTCCGTGAGGGCGGCCACGTCCAGGGTGAGGGCCGGGTCCAGGCGCATCCTCCAGGGCAGGTCGAAGCTCCAGGGAAGCCGCACGGCGCCGAAAAGCTCGTACTGGGAAAAGTGCGACGCGTTGTCGGTGATGTTTGCCGGGAGCCCTCCCCACGCACTCAGACTGACCCTCCAGTCTTCCCGGGCCCGACCCGGGGGCGCTGCACCGAGGAGGACCATCGCCAAAACCGCAAGGAACAACGGCGCCTTGAGCCTCATCTCTCTTCTCCTTTCCCTCTTCGCCGACGGATTGCGCGCGGAGCCCGGGGAGCGCCCTGGGGTTTTCCAGAGTCTATCACGGAACAGGCGGGCGCACAATGCCCGATTGACGCAGCTCCGGAGCACGTTTTAAGATTAGTGACCGTGCACAAACCCGAAGAGCAGCTGGAGCTTATCACCAGGGGCGCCGAGGAGGTCATCCTGGAGGAGGACCTCTTGAGGAAGCTCGAGCGCTCCTTCAAGGAGGGAAAACCCCTCCGCGTGAAAACGGGGTTCGACCCCACGGCCCCCGACCTTCATCTGGGCCATACGGTGCTCATCGAGAAGATGCGGCATTTCCAGCGCCTGGGGCACGAGGTGATTTTCCTCATCGGAGACTTCACCGGCATGATCGGCGACCCCAGCGGGCGGAGCGAGATGCGCCCTCCCCTGACCCGGGAGCAGGTAGAGCGCAACGCCGAGACCTACAAGGAGCAGATATTCAAGATCCTCGACCCCGCGAGCACCCGCGTGGAGCTTAACTCCCGCTGGGTTTCTCCCCTCCGGGCCGAGGACTTCGTCCGCCTGGCCAGCACCTACACGGTGGCCAGGATGCTTGAGCGCGAGGACTTCAAGAAGCGTTTCCTCGAACACACGCCCATCGGCATCCACGAGTTCCTCTACCCTCTGGTGCAGGCTTACGACTCCGTCGCCCTCCGGGCGGACGTGGAGCTGGGCGGCACGGACCAGAGATTCAACCTCCTGGTGGGAAGGGAAATACAGAAGGAGTACGGCCAGGAGCCCCAGAGCCTCGTGCTCATGCCCCTTCTGGAAGGGCTTGACGGCGAGAAGAAGATGTCCAAGTCCCTGGGCAATTACGTCGGCATAACGGAGTCCCCGCAGGAGATGTTCGGAAAGCTCATGTCCGTGAGCGACGAGCTCATGCTCCGGTACTACGAGCTGCTGAGCCACATCTCCGTGGATGAGCTCGAGGCCCTGAAAAAAGGGCTCCGGATGGGCTCCTTCCATCCCCGGCAGGCCAAGGTGGAGCTGGCCCTGGAAATCGTCGGCCGCTACTGGGACGAGCAGAAGGCCCGGGCCGCCAAGGAGGAGTTTGAGCACGTCTTCAGGGACAAGGGCCTTCCGGAGGACGTCCCCATGTACGCACGGCGGTGGGACGGCGACGTCTGGATAGCCGCCCTTCTCAAGGAGGCGGGCCTGACCGCAAGCACCAGCCAGGCCAGGCGGCTCGTCGTGCAGGGCGGGGTGCGCGTGGACGGCGTGAAGGTGACCGACCCCGACCTCAGGCTCCCCCGGGGCAGCTACCTCATCCAGGTGGGCAAGAGAAAATTCCTCAGGACCATTCCGGAGGGCGCATGATAGGCACCGACGAGGTCATCCTGCGCCTGGCCCTAGGCGTCTTCTTCGGCGGCGTCATCGGCTACGAGAGGCAGGCCCACGGGCGGCCGGCCGGCTTCAGGACCCACATGCTGGTCTGCATGGCCTCCGTGCTCCTCATGCTCCTCTCGGAGCATTATTATGAGTATGCCTCCCCCACCCTGGATTCCTCCTTCGTCCGCATCGACCCCGCCCGCATCGCCGCAGGGGCCATCACCGGCATCGGATTCCTGGGGGCGGGCGTCATCCTCAAGATAGGGGTGACCGTCCAGGGCCTGACCACCGCCGCCTCTATCTGGACCGTCTCGGCCATCGGGCTTGCGACGGGCACCGGCATGTACCTGGCCAGCTCGGTGACCTTCGTCATCACCCTCGTGGTGCTCCTCATCCTGAGGGCGGTGGAGAAGATGATGTCCAAGCTTATCTTCAAGATACTCGTCGTCAGCGGCAGGGATGACCTCGAGGAGGAGAGCCTGAAGCAGGTCCTCAGCCAGCACAACGCCGTCGTCTACGGGCAGGATTACGAGCGGGACGTGGAGCGCCGGGAGGTAGTCTTGCGCTACACGGTGGCCGTCAAGGACACCGTCTCGTTCAAGGCGCTTCTGGACGCCCTCTCCTCCCTGCAAGCCGTAAAGAAAGTCAGCCTCCGCAGCCATTAGGGGCGCCAGCGCCCTTTTCTATTCCCCATCGGACACATCCTCATAATTACTTGCCCCGGGGAATTGCTCGCACTGGTATTCTCCGGGGTGCCAGTGGGCACCAGTGCCCTTCTCTATCCCCCCTTCGCACGCGTTTCAAAACCTATTCCCGAGAGACCGTTCGCCCTTTTACTACCGGGAGCATGACATAGTTCAGGTATCAATGCCCTAAAGTGCTTGGAGTATAAGGTATTTTCAAGGCTTCAGTGCAAAAAGAAAAACTAACTGGTCAGTATTCCCCTTCGGACGGACTCTCGAAAGACCGGCCTTTGCCGGGCTCGTCCTCTTTTGAAGGGGACTGGTCTCCCTGGTCCTCGGGGGACTGGTCCTCGGAGGACTGGTCCTCGAGGAGCTGCCAGGGGGCGTAGCCCTTCTTCCTCTCCGCCAGGTGCTTTCCGCTGAGAACGACCCGGGTTCTCCGGGGATGGGTCTTTACGGTCAGGAAGGCCCTGACCAGGTTGGAGACGGTGGCCTCCTGGAAGGTCAGCTCCGTCCCGTCGGCCAGAAGGACCGTGGTTCGCACGTGCTCGTGCCCCGGCGGGACCTCCACCACAACGCCTCTGACGTCCTCATTTGGTACGTTCATCGAGATACCTGACAAGCTCCTGCCGGGCACCAGTGCCCTTTCTTCTTTCCCTTCGGACGCATCCTTGAGAGATTGCCCGCTCGAAGGACCGTGGTCCGCACGTGCTTGCGCCCCGGCGGGACCTCCGCCACGACGCCCCTGACGTCCTCATTTGGTATGTTCATCGAGATACCTGACAAGCTCCTGCCGCTTTATGCGCCCCCGGAAGACGGTTCCGCCGGGGAACTCCACTACGGGGATGTCGGTGCGGTAGAGCTCATACAGCTCCTCGTCGCTCCGGATGTCGACTTTTCGCACCTCAAGCCCGTAGCGGTCCCGAAGCCCGTTCAGAAACTCCTCCACGTAGTCACAGAGCCAGCAGCCCTCCTTCATGTAAAAGGTCACCTTCACGGCAACGATTATACTCCAAGCCCTTTCCTTCCGGTAAGCGAAAAGAGGCCGCCCCCCTCTCAGGCAAAGGGGCGGCCGGAGGCACCATCGGCCTTTGCTCGATGTTCAGAAGGACTTCCCCAGGCCCAGGTCCTTGTGGGTTTTCATGTGGTTCAGAACTCTCTGCTCGGCTTCCTTGAGGGCCTGCTCCTGGTCGTCGGGAACCTCGACTTCCCACGTATCCGGGTCTGCCCTGTTCATCTCCGACATGATGGCTTCGTGCAGGTTCTGGGTAGTGAAGTTGGCAATGTCGTCCTTGTGGGACATGACCCGCTCTTCCACGAGCTTCAGATACTTCTCCCTGTACTCATTGACATCCAGTCGTGCCACTTTCCCTCCTTTCCGATGAGAAGGGTCCGTTCACACAGGGTTTTCTCGACGGGGCCGTCAGGAAACACTCACCTCCTTTCGCGGACGCTCCCCCCGGGAGAAACCTCGGGCTCATAAAAATAATAGGACGGAAGAGCGGGGATTGTAAAGAGTTTTGTATGCTATCCGGCGGCCACCGGGGGCTGCCTCTTCAAGGCCCACTCCCTGATGGCATCCACCATGGCCTCCACGGTGGCCTCCCGGGGCATGATGTCCACGGCAAGGCCGGCTTTCTCCACGGCCTTCCCGGTGACCGGGCCGATGACGGCGATGGCCACCCCTTCCATGAGCGCCGCCATGTCCTCGTCCATGAGGGTGACGAAGTTCTTGAAGGTGGCCCCGCTGGTGAAGGTGGCCACCGAGACCCTCCCCTCCCTGAGAAACTGCTTGAGCCGGCGGGGATGCTTCCGGGGCATGACGGCCCGGTAGGCCACGGGTATGTCGACCTCCCCGCCCATGGCCCGCACGGCCTCGGGGAAGTCCTCCCGGGCCTTCTCGGCTCGGGGCAGGAGAAAGCGCATCCCCTCAAGCCCCCGGGGTCCGGCCAGGGCCTTGAAGGACTCGATGAGCCCTTCGGCCCGGAACGCATCGGGCACGAGGTCCACGCGAAGGCCCCTCTCGCGCACGCGCTCGGCCGTCTTCGTCCCCACCGCGCAGATGCGCACGGGGCCGAGCTCCCGCACGTCGTGCCCCA
Source organism: Nitrospirota bacterium (assembly GCA_037386965.1). Lineage (NCBI taxonomy): Bacteria > Pseudomonadati > Nitrospirota > Nitrospirota bacterium. Next base: position 16,200 of record JARRLN010000029.1, on the reverse strand, counting down.
GGGCGAAAAACCTCTCGAAAAAGAAGGCGACGCCGTTGCCGCTGGTGAAAACCAGCCAGTGCGGCGCCCTCTCCCCGCTCACCAGGCCCTGGATGGACCGGTCCAGGGCCTCCCAGCTCTCCGGGGGGGCGACACGCACGGTGGAAAACTCTATGACCTCGGCACCCAGCTCCTCCAGGGGTTCGAAGCCGCGGGAATTCTCCCGGGTGACGAGGACCCGCACCCCGAAAAGGGGCTTCTTCTCGTACCAGTTCAGCTCCTCCCGGAGCTTCACCACGTCTCCCACCACCATGACGGCGGGGGGCCTGATGTCCCTCTCCCTGACCACCCGGGCAACCTCCCCCAGGGTGCTCACCAGGGTCACCTGGTCCGCCCGTGTCCCCCAGCGGATGACCGCCACGGGGGTCTCCGGGGAGCGCCCGTTCTCGATGAGCTTCCGGGTGAGGACGGGCGTGTTCTTGACGGCCATGAGGAACACCAGGGTGCCCACGCCCGTGGCCAGGCGGGACCAGTCGATGGAGGAGTCCTCCTTGGTGGTGTCCTCGTATCCGGGGACCACCGCGAAGGAGGACGAGTAGCGCCTATGGGTAAGGGGGATGCCGGCGTAGGCGGGTGCGGCCACCGCGGAGCTTACGCCGGGGACGACCTCGAAGGGTACCCCGGCTCCGGCCAGGGCCTGGGCCTCCTCGCCCCCCCGTCCGAAGACGAAGGGGTCCCCGCCCTTGAGCCTGCAGACCGTCTTGCCCTCGCGGGCCTTCTCCACGAGCACCGCGTTTATCTCGGACTGCCCCATGCTGTGGTGCCCGCCGCGCTTCCCGGCGTATATGAATTCGGCCTCGTGGTTGATGGCGTTCAGCACCTGGGCGTTCAGGTGGAAGTCATAGACCACCACGTCGGCCCCCTTGAGGCAGGAGAGGCCCTTCACCGTGAGAAGCCCGACGTCCCCCGGGCCCGCGCCGACCAGATAGACGATGCCCTTCTTCCCCGCCATGAGAGATTCATTTTAGCACAAAGCCTTGCCGGCCCGGGACTTTCCCGCGGACGTGCGAACCCGCCCGGCCCGGACATCCGGCCCCTGGGGTTTCCGCTCCGGGATGGGGCCGGGGACCGGCGGGCGAGGCCTTCGCCTTTCCTTTTCCGGCTGCGTCGACTCGAAGCCTCTCCCGGTATTGAGGTATACTAGAAACAGGTGGAGAAAAAACGCCGGGGGGAAATGCCCAACCTTTTCGGACGCATCACGGGGTCGCTCACGGGTAAGCTCGTCGTCGTTCTCGGCTTGCTTATTCTCGTGGGAAGCGGCATCTTCTGGGACATCACCGTCCGTACCGACAAGAAACACCTCATGGACAACACCGTGGCCTTCGTGTCCTCTTTCTCGGAGGTGATGAAGAAGAGCGTCCGGAGCGACATGCTCTTTTTCAACAGAGAGGCCATTCAGAGGACCGTCGAGTCCATGGGCCAGGCGGAATCGATAAAGAAGGTCAGGATATTCGACAGCAAGGGCGTCATCTTTTACTCCTCCGACAACGCCGAGATCGGCCGGCGCATGGAGATGGGCTCCGTCCCCTGCATAGGCTGCCACAAGGACCCGCTCAAGCCCGAAAAGGTCATTACCCAAGGCAAGCCGTGGACCATTTACGAGGAGCCCGCGGGCAGCCGGGTGCTGAGCTACGTCGAGCCCATCTACAACGAGCCCGACTGCTACACCGCCGCGTGCCACGCACACGCCCAGGGCCAGAAGGTGCTGGGCGTCCTCACCATGGACTATTCCCTGCACCGGATAGACTCGATGGTGGGCCGCCAGACGCGGGACACCACCGTGTACATGCTCCTTTTCATCGCCGCTTGCGCCGTTGTGCTCTATCTCGTCCTCTGGAGGTTCGTCCTCAGGCCGGTGACAGCCCTTTCGGCGGGCATGGAGCAGGTGTCCTCGGGAGACCTGTCGCAGAAGGTGCCGGCCACGACGCATGACGAGATAGGCCGCCTCGCCCGAACCTTCAACGAGATGACCGAAGACCTCGGCGCCGCCAGGAAGCGCCTGGAGAGATGGACCCACGAACTGGAGGCCGAGGTCGAAAAGCAGACGGAGATGATAAAGAGCACCCAGGAGAAGCTCGTGCAGGCCGAAAAGCTCGCCGCGCTCGGACGGCTCACGGCGGACATCGCCCACGAGATCAGAAACCCGCTGACCGCTCTGGGAGGATTCGGGCGGCGGCTCCAGAAGGTGGCCGAAAATGACAAGGAAAGGGAGTACGCCGACATAGTCGTCTCCGAGGTCGACAGGCTCGAGCACATACTGGGCGACGTGCTAACTTTTTCGCGGGAGGCGAAGGTCCATTTCGTCAGGGAGCCGGTGACGGAATCCATCAAGGGCTCCATAGCGTCGTTTTCCGAATTCTGCAGGGAGCAGTCGATAAAGGTCGAGGCCGACTTCAAGACGGCCCTGCCCGTCCTGATAGACAGGGACCAGATAAGGCAAGCCATAAACAATCTGGTCTCCAACGCCGTGGACGCGATGCCCGAAGGCGGGACCATCTCGCTCAGGACCGAGGAAGCGTGCCTCAATAACATAACCTACGTCGCCGTCCACGTCTCCGACGCGGGCCCGGGCATCCCCGAGGACAAGCTCCCCCTCATATTCGAGCCCTTCTACACGACGAAGAAGATAGGCCACGGGACCGGCCTGGGGCTTTCCATAAGCAGGAAGATAATCGAGGAGCACGGGGGTTTCATTGCGGCCCGCAACAGGGCCGAGGGAGGGCTGGTCATAAGCCTCTACCTGCCCTACCAGAGCGACGAGGACTTGGCCCGCACGCCCTGCTGGGAATACATGAAATGCGGCAGGGACACGGGCAGCGAACTGAAATGCCCGGCCTACCCCCATTTCGGGAGGGTCTGCTGGGCGGTGGCGGGCACCTTCTGCGAGGGGAAGGCGCAGGGCACCTTCGCGCAGAAATACGAGGACTGCAAAAAGTGCGAGTTCTACCAGAAGGTCGCGCGCAAGGAGGTCTGACCGGAGCGAGGCGAAAACATCAGCTGCAGGAGCTGCACGAGGACTTGCTGCAGGAGCCGCACCCCGAGGAGCTCCCGGCGAAGGGCTTCTCCACCCCGCTCATCCCGAACACGGAGAACTTCTTCCGCACGTCCTCCGACCCGCAGGCCGGACAGGCGATGCTCTGGGAGCCCATGACGAGCTTCTCGAAGTCATGGCCGCAGGACCCGCATCTGTATTCGTAAATCGGCATTCTCCATTATAGCATCAAGGGCGCACGCCCCGGCAAGCGGCCGCTCCCCGTTCTCCCGAACCGGGCGTGGGACGATGCAGAACGCCTTGATTATGGGTTGTGAAAAAAGTACTATATAGAGTCTCTATAGAGAACCTCAGAAAAAAATCGAGATCCAGCAGTTCCTCGCGGAGGGTCGGGAAGCGCCCTTGTCAGTTTCCTCCCTCTCATCATCATATTCGTCATCTTCTACTTTCTGCTCATCAGGCCGCAGCAGAAGAGGCAGAAGGAGCACCGGGAGATGCTCTCAGCCCTGAAGAGGGGGGACAAGGTCGTCACCACCGGCGGCATATACGGCCTGGTGGAACAGGTGGGCAACAACACGGTGACCGTGAAGATCGCCGAGAACGTCAGGGTGAAGTTCGGCAAGGCCTACATTGCGTCGGTCAGAAGCGCCTCTGAGGAAGAATAACAGCCGGGGACAGGGCGCCCGCCTGGGGACGCTTCGGAAAGACCCGAAGGCCCGCGCCTTCATAGAGGCCGCCGACCACTACCTCGAGGCAATCGGCTACACGGAGCACGGGTTCCGCCACGCCGATATCGTCAGCCGCATCGCAAGCCGCATCCTGGAGGAACTGGGCTACAGCGCCCACGAGGCCGAGCTTGCCGCCGTGGCGGGCTTCCTCCATGACGTGGGCAACATGGCCGGCCGGAGACAGCATCACACGCACGGCGCCCTCCTGGCCCGGGAGATAATGGAGGACATGGGCTACCCCTTCGCCGACATCGGGCGGGTGATGACGGCCATCGTCATGCACGAGGAGGACGAAGGGGTCCTCCGGCCCGACCCCGTGGCGGCCGCCCTGCTCATCGGGGACAAGTCCGACGTGCACAGAAGCCGCGTGCGCACAACCTCCATGCTCAAGGACGACATCCACGACAGGGTCAATTATGCGGCCACCGAGAGCGAGCTGACGGTGCGCGCCGAGCCGCGCCTCATCGACCTCTCGGTGACCATCGACACGCGCATCTCCCATGCCATGGAGTACTTCGAGATTTTCCTCACGCGGATGAGCGCCTGCCGGAAGGCCGCCCGGGCCCTCTCGGCGGAATTTCAGCTCCATATAAACGGCCACCGCATGGCCTGACCCGGACCAGTCTGCAGACCAGTCTGTCCCCGATTCAATCTATCCACATCTCTCCAGAACACGTTACTTGGACGCACTCCGGAGAAGCGAAAGCGAAACATCCTCCGCCATTCTCCGGCCTGCGCGGCAATGACGAAAGACGTTGTCCTCAAAGCATAATCAGCCCGGTTCGGAAGTGAAAGACAGGGCTCGTCAAAAAACCGCACTATTGGTGGACAGCCGTGACAGAACCTGGTGACACCGAACACGATGGCATCAGAAAGGCCACTGGTGGCCCACTGGTGGCCCACTGGTGGCCCTTACTTGCCGCCTGTGGCGTCCCGGAGGTAGTCCCGCACGTAGAAGGGAATCTCTCCGTGGAAAAGGTAGTGCTTGAAATCCTCCCGGGCGCGGGCTTCCGGGATGTTCCATTTCTTCCCCGTCCCAACGAAAATCTCGTACTCGCTCAGGTTTTCGCGCCGGGCGGCCTCGTAAAGCCGTTCCACGTCCGTCTTCCTGCTGTGCTTCCGCCGGCTCCCGGCCCAGGCCAGAAAAGCGCAGTATGCCAGGGCCAGGACGAGCATCCAGAAAAAGACGGTCTGGGGGCCGCTTCCAAAGAGTGCATCGAGGAGGCCTTTCATGGGACACCTCCGGAGGGTCTGCTCCTGGTTCTTATGATAAAACGACCGGTGGGACGAATCAAATCGCCCGGCGGAAACCGGCCCCCCGGCCCGGAGGCTCTCAGCCGGGGCCTGCAACACGCCCCGGCGTCTTTGACTCGTCGGACACTTGCCGAAAAGGGAAGGTTTGTTGCAAAATAGAAAGGTTTGGTTCCCGGGCCGTCGCTTTACGGATTCATCATGTAACGGAGGTCTCATGAAGAAGAAAGTCCTGGGCAGGTTCATCATCATCGGGGTGCTGGCCGCCCTGGCTGTCTTCTATCTCCTGCCGAACATCTTTCACTCTCTGCCGGGCTGGTGGAAACAGACCATGCCCAGCAGGGGCATTACGCTGGGGCTGGACCTCAGGGGCGGGCTGCACCTGGTCTTCGAGGTCCAGGGCGACAAGGCCGTCGAGATTACCCTGGACCACATCGCCGAGTCCATCCGGAATGACGCCCGGAGCAAGGACATGGAGGCGTCCGTCGAGATAAAGGACGGGCGCATCGTGCTCGAGCACCAGTCCCCCGGGATGGCCGCGCTCATCAGGGAGGACTACCCCTCCCTGGACGCCAAGGGGAACGGTGTCTACGAGCTTCCCGCGGCACGGGTAGAGCGCATCAAGAAGAACTCCGTGGAGCAGGCCCTTGAGACCATCCGCAACAGGATAGACCAGTTCGGGGTGGCCGAGCCCGTCATCCAGCGGCAGGGAGAAAACGAGATTATTGTCCAGCTCCCGGGGGTCAAGAACCCCAAGAGGGCCATCGACATCATCGGCAAGACCGCCCAGCTGGAGTTCAAGATAGTGGACGACAAGTCCCCGGTGGCCGCGGAGCTGCCGGGCTTCGTTAACCCCGGGGAGGAAGAGGCCATCCTCCAGCAGTTCAAGGACAAGATACCGCCGGACGACCAGATACTGTTTCAGAAGGAGCAAGACCCGAGCACGGGCAGGTCGGTGAGGACTCCCGTGCTGGTCAACAAAAGGGCCGTCATCACCGGCGACCTGCTGAGCGAGGCGCGGGTCAGCATCGACACCCGGTACAACGAGCCCTACGTCGCCCTCACCTTCAACGCCGCGGGGGCGAAGATATTCGAGGACGTCACCGCCAAGCACGTGCAGGACCGGATGGCCATCGTCCTTGACGGCACCGTCTACTCGGCCCCCGTCATCCGGGAGCGCATCCCCGGCGGCAACGCCTCCATAACGGGCGGCTTCAGCACCGACGAGGCCAAGGACCTAGCCATCGTTCTGCGGGCCGGCGCCCTGCCCGCCCCGGTCAAGATGCTCCAGAACGTCACGGTGGGGCCGTCCCTGGGGCGGGACTCCATTGAGGCCGGAAAGCGGGCGGGCGTGATAGGGGCCTTCCTGGTGGTGTTCTTCATGATTTTCTACTACAGGCTCTCGGGGGTCATAGCGGACTTCGCCCTGGGGCTTAACATCCTCTTCCTCCTGGGGTCCATGGCGGCGCTGAAGGCCACCCTTACCCTGCCGGGCATTGCGGGGGTCATCCTGGCCGTGGGCATGGCCGTGGACAGCAACGTCCTCATGTTCGAGAGGATGCGCGAGGAGCTGCGGGCGGGCAAGACCCCCCGGGCAGCCGTGGACTCGGGCTACGACAAGGCCTTCTGGACCATATTCGACTCCCACGTGACCACCCTCATCACCGCCCTGGTGCTCTTTCAGTTCGGCACGGGCCCCATCAAGGGCTTCGCGGTCACCCTGAGCCTGGGTGTCGCCATCAACCTGTTTACCGCCCTGGTGGGAACGAAAACCCTCTTTGACTTCATCCATTCCCGAACGGAGGTCAAGTCCCTGAGCATATGATAGAGTTCATCAAGAAACCCAATATCGACTTCATGGGCAAGAGGCCGTTCGCCTTCGCTTTCTCGGGCCTCCTGGTGGCCCTGGGCATCTTTTCCCTCATCCAGGTGGCGCGGGGAGCGGCCAACCTGGGCATAGACTTCGCCGGGGGGACCTCCGTGCAGATCAAGTTCAAGGAGACGGTCCCGCTTCAGAACATCAGAAGCGCCCTGGAACGGTCCGGCCTCAAGGACTTCGACCTTCAGGACCTGCCGACCGAAAACAAGATCCTCATCCGGGTGAAGAAGAAGGAGGAGACCCTGGGCGGGTTTTCGGAGAAGATAGTCTCCACCCTCAAGGAGGACTTCGCCGCGCAAAAGCCCGTGGTGGACTCCACCACCGAGATAGGCCCGAAGGTGGGCGACAAACTGCGGAAGGACGCCCTTTTCGCCATCGTGGCGGCCACCATCGGCATCCTCATCTACGTGGCCTTCCGTTTTCAGTTCCGCTTCGCCGTGGGGGCCACGACGGCCACCTTTCATGACGTGCTGGCGGTGTTCGGGATATTCTACCTCCTGGGCAAGGAGGTGAACCTCATCCTGGTCAGCGCCCTCCTGATGATAGCCGGCTACTCCCTCACCGACACGGTGGTGGTCTTCGACCGCATCCGGGAAAACCTCCGCTCACGCTACAGGGAGAACATCAACAAGGTCATCAACCTGAGCATCAACGAGGTCCTCTCGCGGACCGTCATCGTCTCCTTCACCACCCTTCTGGCCGCGCTGGCCTTGTTCATATTCGGCGGGGAGGTCATACACGACTTCTCGCTGGCCATCATCCTGGGCATCATCATCGGGACCTACTCCTCCATCTTCGTGGCGAGCCCCGTGGTCCTTCTGTGGAAAAGTAAGAAACTCCTCGGCAAGCGCTAATCCCGGCGGCCATGCACAGGCGCTGGGTGGTGCGGAGGACCAACAAGGAGTACATCTCCTACCTCTCGCGCGCCGCCTCCGTCTCGCCGGCCTTCGCCCAGATTCTGGTCAACCGGGGGATTAAAACCCCAGGGGCGGCCATCGATTTCCTCTCCCCGGGGGCAGAGGCCCTCGGGGACCCCATGGAGCTTCAGGGGATGGCCCGGGCCGTGGCGGCGGTCGAGGAGGCCAGAAACAGCGGCAGCCGGGTGCTCGTGCACGGCGACTACGACGCCGACGGGTTGACCTCCACGGCCATCCTGGTGGCTGCCTTGAGGAACCTCGGCCTGGATGTCCGCTACTTCATCCCCAACCGTTTCGTGCACGGCTACGGCTTCACCCTCCCGGGCGTGGACCATGCCCGGCAGGTGGGCGCCGGGCTCATCCTTACCGTGGACTGCGGCATCACCTCCTTTGAGGCGGTGCAGAGGGCCGCGGCCCTGGGGATGGGTGTTGTCATCACCGACCACCACGAGCCCCTCCGGAACCCCGCAACCGGCGAGCCCCGCCTGCCGCCGGCGCTCGCCGTGGTCAACCCCAGGCTGGCCGGGGACGAGGCCCCCCCGCTGGCGGGCGCCGGGGTGGCCCTCAAGCTCCTGCAGGCCCTGGCCCTCAAGCACCCGGGGGCATTGGAGCCCCGGGAGTTCATCGACCTGGCGGCCCTGGGAACCCTGGCCGACTCGGTGGCGCTCGTGGGGGAGAACCGGGCCATCGTGCGGGAGGGGCTCGGCCTCATCGCCGGAAGTGAGCGCCCCGGCCTCAAGGCCCTGAAAGCCGTTTCCGGCCTCGAAGGCCGCCGGCTCAAGGCGGGGCTTCTCGCCTTTACCCTGGTGCCCCGGATGAATGCCCCGGGCAGACTGGCCGGGGCGGAGGAGGTGGTGGAGCTCCTTCTGGCCCCGGACGCCGGGCGAGCGGAGAAGCTGGCCCGTTCCCTGGACAGGCAGAACGCCGAGCGGCAGAAGATAGAAGAGCAGGTCTTCCAGGAGGCCCTTGAAGTGCTGGAGGGCAGGGAGCCGGGGCCGGCGGTGGTCCTGGCCCGGGAGGGCTGGCACGAGGGGGTGCTGGGGATTGTCGCCTCCCGGCTGGTGGAGCGGCTGAGCCGGCCCGCCTTTGTCCTTTCCATACGGGGGGACACGGCCCGGGGCTCCGCCCGGAGCATCCCCGCCTTTGACGTGCACGCCGGGCTTGAGGCCCTGAGCGGGCAGCTCCTTGCCTTCGGCGGCCACAAGCAGGCCGCCGGCCTCACGGTGCAGGCCTCCCGCATAGGGGAATTCGAGAGCCGGATATGCCAGATAGTGACCGGCTCCCTCCGGGAGGAGACACCCACCCTTTTCATCGACGCCGCGGTGGGGCTGAGGGAGATAAACCGCCGCTTTCTCAAGGAGCTGGAGGGCCTGGAGCCCTTCGGCGCGGGAAACCCCGAGCCCGTCATGGGCAGCAGGGCGCTTGAGGTCATCTCCGCCCGCGTGGTGGGAAAGAACCACCTGAAGATGCGCCTCCGAAGCCGCTCCATGGTCATGGACGCCATAGGGTTTGACATGGGGGGCCTTCTCGGGACCATCGAGGAAACAGTGGCGGTGGATGCCGCCTACGCGGCGGCCATGAACGAGTGGGAAGGGGGACGGAGCATACAGCTGCAGTTGAAGGGCCTGAGGAGTTCCTGAGACACCCCTGAGGACCACCGGAGATGCCTTTGAGACCCGCCCTTTCTGTTAGAATAAAAACCATGGAGACGTGCGGCGCCCCTGCGTGCGGCTTTCCGGCGAGGCCGCCTGCGGCGGCCCGGAGGGCCTATGCGCGGTAGCGCGAGGGTGGTCGCCCTGGCCCTCGTGGGTTTGGCCGCCCTGTACGGTTATATGCAGATGGCCCGGCCCCTCGCGCACGACGCCCCGCAGGAAGTGGAGATTGTCCAGGGGATGAACTTCCGGGAGGCCGTGGGCCTCCTCAAGACGGAAGGCCTCATCAGAAATCCCAAGCTCTTTACGGCCCTGGGCGAGTTGACCGGCCTGGACAAGAGGCTGATACCCGGGCGGTACGTTTTTCCCCGGCACAGCTCCCCCTGGACGGTCTTTCGTACCCTCGGAAAGGCCGAGCCGGTCCCCTGGGAAATCACCATCTTCGAGGGGGAGGGCCTTCACGAGATACGCCGGAAGCTCGCGGACGAAGGGCTCGTGAGCGAGGAGGACTTCGACAGGCTGGCGACGGACAAGGGTTTCCTTTCCTCCCTGGGCGTAGAGGGCCCCTCCCTGGAGGGGTATCTCTTTCCGGATACATATCGCCTCCACAAGGGCCTTCCCGCCGAGGAGATCCTGGGCATGATGGTCCGGAGGCTCCGGGAGAAGTTCGACCAGCCCCTGAGAAGGCGGGCACGGGCCATGGGGATGACGGAGCTCGAGGTGCTGACGCTGGCCTCCATCATCGAGAGGGAGGCGATGGCCGACGGCGAACGGTACATAATATCGGGCGTCTACCACAACAGGCTTGAGCGGGGCATGCCCCTTCAGGCCGACCCGACGGCCATTTACGGCGTCAGGCCCCTGAGCGAGGGGGTCACCAGGGAAGACCTGAAGAACAAGACCCCGTACAATACGTACACCTTCAAGGGGCTGCCCCCGGGGCCGATCGCCTCGCCGGGCCTGGAGTCCATAAAGGCGGCCCTTTACCCGGCGAAGGTCCCCTACCTGTATTTCGTCTCCAACGGGGACGGGACCCACACCTTCTCGGCGACGATGGAGGAGCACCTGGCAGCGGTGCGCGAATACAAGAAGGCAAAGAGACGGACACGGCGGTGACGACGAGAAACGAGACGCGGAAAATCCATGTAGGACCCGTGCCGGTGGGGGGCGGAAGCCCCGTTTCGGTGCAGTCCATGACCAAGACCGACACCCGGAACGTGCCGGCCACGGTGCGGCAGATACGCGCCCTGGCCCGGGCCGGCTGCGAGATTATCCGGGTGGCGGTGCCCGACCGGGAGGCCGCCGAGGCCCTGGGGGCCATCACGCGCGCCTCCCCCATCCCGGTGGTGGCCGACATTCACTTCGACTGGAGGCTCGCCCTCACGGCCCTGAAAAAGGGGGTGGACGGCCTCAGGATAAACCCCGGCAATATCGGCGCCCGGTGGAAGCTCAAGGAGCTGGTGGAGGCATTGAAGGACAGGCAGGTGCCGGTGCGCGTGGGGGTGAACGCAGGCTCCCTGGAGAAGGACCTCCTGAAGAAATACGGACGTCCCGTCCCGGAGGCCCTGGTGCAGAGCGCGGAGCGGCATATCGCCCTTCTGCGGGAGATGGGCCATGGCGAGGTCAAGGTGTCGCTGAAGGCATCGGGCGTGCGGGCCACGGTGCAGGCCTACAGGCTCTTCGCAGAGAGGAACGACTGCCCCCTTCACATAGGCATTACCGAGGCCGGGCCCCTCTTTCAGGGGCTGGTGAAAAGCTCCCTGGGGCTGGGGCTTCTGCTCGCCGATGGTCTGGGCGATACGGTGCGGGTCTCCCTGACGGCGCCGCCCGCCCAGGAGGTGCGGGCCGCCTACGAGATACTGCGCGCCCTGGGGCTCCGCGAGTACGGCCCGGAGATAGTCTCCTGCCCCACCTGCGGGCGCTGCGGCGTGGACCTGCGGCGCATGGTGGCCAAGGTGGAAAGGCGCCTGGAGGGGCTTCGCACACCCGTTACCGTGGCCGTCATGGGCTGTGCCGTCAACGGCCCTGGGGAGGCCCGGGAGGCGGACTTCGGCATCGCCTCGGGCAAGGGCCAGGGGCTGGTCTTCAGGCACGGAAAGGTCGTCGCCAGGGCCCCGGAGGCCGGGCTCATCGATGCCCTGATGGAAGAGATAGAGAAGGAGACGGCCTGATGGAGGTCATCCGCATCCCCCGCGTCATGCAGGACACGGTCAGGGGGGAGCTCATGCGGGGAAGGGCCATCGGGCTGGTGCCCACCATGGGGGCACTGCACGAGGGACACATGCACCTGGTCAGGATGTCCCGCATGGAAAACCATCTGACGGCGGTGAGCATCTTCGTCAACCCCACCCAGTTCGGACCCGGAGAGGACCTCGAGCGCTACCCGCGCAACGTGGACGAAGACATAAGGAAACTGAGGGAGGCGGACGTGGATTTCCTTCTCCTGCCGGAGGAGAAGGCCATGTACCCCGAGGGCTTCGACACCGCCGTGCGGGCGGGAAGCCTCGGGGAGAAGCTCTGCGGCAGGTTCAGGCCGGGCCACTTCGACGGCGTGGCCACCGTGGTGGCCAAGCTCCTGCACCTGGCGCTCCCCACGCGGGCCTACTTCGGGCTCAAGGACTACCAGCAGTACCTCGTCATAAAAAAGATGGTCAGGGACCTGAACTTCCCCGTGGAGGTGGTTGCCTCGCCCACGGTGCGGGAGGAGGACGGCCTGGCCGTGAGCTCCCGGAACCGGTACCTGAGCGCGGAAGCCCGCCAGGCCGCGCCCCTCATATACCGGACCCTCTCGGAGGCCGCCCGCAAGCTCAAGGAAGGCGCCGGGCCCGCCGAGGCCCGGAAGTTCATGGAGGACGCCTTCTCCGGGGAGCCCCGCGTCAGCTCCGTGGAGTACGCCGGCGTCTACCACCCCGAGACCCTGGAGGACCTCGAGGAGTTCCGGGGAAAGGCCCTCCTGGCGGCGGCCGTCCGCCTGGGGGAGGCCCGCCTCATCGACAACGTCCTTCTTTAAAACTCCCGGCGCCTCTGGCCCGCTGGAGAAGGTGGCGGAGGGCGCCAGTCGGCGGCGCATGCCCGGGCCGCTCGGAGTCGCGAAGGACGCCTCAGAGGCCCTGGATAAAGTAGATGAAGTCCTTCAGCATGAGGAGGTCCTTGCCGTCCATCTCCAGGTACTCGATGCCGACGGCATAGCGGGCCGGGAGGGTGCCGGTCACCGGCAGCACCGAGGCCACCCGCCCGTTGAAGGCCACCGGCCTTCTCTGCTCGGGAAGGAAGAGCCTGAGCCGCACCGTGCTGTCCAGGGGGAGCTTTCGGTCGGCCTCCACCTGAAGCCCTCCGAAGCTGATTTTCTTTACCGGGTAGCTCTCGAAGGCCCGGGCCGCCTCGGCCGTCCCGAGAAGGCGCACGGAGAGGTCCGGCCGCCGCGTCCGCGTGGATGCCCCGGAGTGGGCGTCAAGGAAGCCCAGGAGGTCTTCGTCCCCCTTGGCAAGGGCCGGCGAGAAACGGAAGGCGACGAGATGGGACGGCTCACCTCCCTCCCCCGCGGGCGGCAGGGTCTTCTCCGAAAGCGCTCGTCCCGTTACGGAAACGGTCATGCCTTCCCGCTCCATCTGGAGGGTGTAGTCGCTCTCGGACTCCAGTGCCCGCTCTGAGACGATGAGGGCGCCCTCCGGGAGGAGTTTCAAGAGCATGACCTCCTCGCCCACGAGCATGAGGCAGCGGACATCCAACTCCCCGGTGTCAAAGCGCTTGTAGAATCTCTTGTTCCGCCTCTTCATCGGGAAGAGATGGTCCCTCAGGTCACTGTACCGTTCCATGGATGCCTCTCATACTATAGCAAAAAAGAGAGGGCGGCACGGAGGGCCCTCCGCAGCCCGCACTCTACGCCCCGCCCGCCAGGAGCTTTTCCACCGTGGGGAACTGTGCGAGGTCCGTATGCGGCAGGAACATGGCCGACATATACTCATCCATGAAGCCCCGGGAGACGGAAAGCTCGATGTACGTCATCCGGGAGGCCAGTTCCTCCGCCTCGGCCCTGAGGTTCCCCGACAGCAGCGTCAGGTACGCTCCCGCCGCCGAGGTGTTGCCCAGGAAGGAGAACCGCTCCAGGGGGATGTCCGGAAGCATCCCCAGGACGATGGCCTTGTCGGCCTTCAGATAGGTGCCGAACCCTCCGGCAATGTACACGCGTTCTATATCCTCGAAACCCAGGCCCACCTCTCCCAGAAGGAGGCTCACCCCGGCATAGATGGCGGCCTTTGCCCGGATGATGTTTTCGATGTCCACCTCCGTGAGGGTCACGGACAGCTCTCGCTCCTCGAAGAAGACGAACTCCAGGCCGTCCTCCCCTTCCCGGATGCGCCCGCCGGCCGCATCGGCAGAGAGCTTGCCCCCCTGGTCCAGGATGCCGGCGAGGAACATCTCGCCCACGGCGTCTATCATGCCCGACCCGCAGATGCCCCTGGGCTTGCCCCCGCCGATGACCTGGAGGGAGGGGGTGAGGGTCTTGCGGTCGATGCTCACCCCCTCCACCGCTCCGTCGGTGGCCCGCATCCCGTGGCGGATGCCGCTCCCCTCGAAGCAGGGTCCCGCCGAGCAGGCCGCGGTCACAATCCATTCGTTATTGCCCAGGGCCACCTCGCCGTTGGTTCCGATGTCCATGAAGAGGGCCACTTCCTCCCTCCGGTGCATGCGGGAGGCAAGCACCCCGGAGACGATGTCCCCCCCGACATAGCTGGCCACGCAGGGCAGGGTGTAAACGGGGGCTTCGGGGTTGACCGAGAGGCGCGCGGTGCCCGCCCGCCAGAGGGGGAAGGTGTTCAGGGTGGGGATGTAGGGCTCCTCGCGGATGTAGCCCGGGTCCAGTCCCCAGAAAAGATGGGTCATGGTGGTGTTGCCCGAGACGGTCACCGACTCTACGGCCGTCCTCTGCAGCGCCCTGCGCTCCACCATGGCGCGCAGGATATCGTTGATGTCGGTGACGACGGCCCTTCTCAGCTCCTCGAGGCCTCCCCCTTCGGTGGCGTGCACGATGCGGGTGATGACGTCGTCGCCCCAGCGCATCTGGGAATTATAGGTGGAGCCCATGTCCAGCATGACGCCGCTTGTGAGGTCCACCAGGTAGACGACCACCGTGGTGGTGCCGATGTCCACTGCGAGCCCATACGGCTGGGCCTCTCCCTGGGGGGCGATGAAGACCGCCTCGGGACCCTCGATGTACCCCAGGGTGACCCGCCAGCCGGGCTTGCGCAGGGCCCTGGCCATGGACAGGGTGAGCCTGTGGGAGAAGCGCATGCCGGCCAGGTCCACTTCGGCCAGGGCGCGCCTCAGGCGCTCCAGGTCGCTTATGTTGTCATGCAGGGTGGGAGGCGGCAGGCGCAGGTCCACCGTCTTGACCAGGGGGGTGACCGGAGCGGCGAAGGAATCCAGAAGCGCCCGCAGGTCCTCGGCCCTCTGGTAGGCTATCTTTCCCCCCAGGGTCAGGCGGGAGGACTCGGGTATCTCTACAAGGAGGTCCGTCAGAGGAAAGCTCTGGCAGGCCAGGGCCATCCCTCTCTCGCGCTCCCCGCCGGTGAGCTTCCCGCGGCTCCGCGCCCCGGCGTCGCCTTCGATGACCCGCACCTTGCACTTCCCGCAGGTGCCCTTCCCTCCACAGGAGGCCACCAGGTAGATATCCTCGGCCTTCAAGGCATCAAGGAGGCTCTGGCCCGCCCCGCTCTGTATGGTCTGTCCGGTGGAAAGCTTTACTTTCATCGTCACGCAGTCGGCAGAAACGCCCCTATTCTAACAGCCCCCGCGAAGCGAAGCAAACGCCGAGCAAGGCGAAAACGCCGCCGGACGGCCCGGGCGCGGCGCCCCGGAGGGCATCCCCCGCTGTGCTAATATAGGCGTCATGGCAAGACCTCTGGGCGCCCCCCTCAAGGCCGCCGTCAAGGGCACAACCCTCGTTCTGGCAGGAATGGTAGCAGGTCGTGCCATGTGGTTTGCCATCAAGGTCCTCATCGTCCGGAACCTCTCCGTGGAGGATTTCGGTCTTTATTCCCTCACCCTGACCATACTGGCGGTGGTTTCCGCCCTTGCCCCCTTGGGGGCCGGGGCGGGGGCAATCCGCTATATCACCCTGCACACCGGCCAGGACCGCAGAGAAGAGGCCCGGGCCGTCAGCAGGGCCGCTCTGCACATCGGGCTGGCATCAAGCACGGCGTTCTTTCTTCTGACCTTCGTCCTGGCCGACCTTGCCGCCCGATACGTCTTCTACAAGCCCGAGATAGCTTCCTCCATACGCATCATCGCGGTTTCGGTTCCCCTGATAGTGATGACCGGTCTCCTGGAGGGCGTGCTGCGCGGCCATGGATTTATCCGACCGAAGGTCTACTACCAGGACATCGGGCAGCCTCTGTATTATCTCGCATTCCTCGGGGTCCTCTCGCTGCTGGGCTTCTCATTCAGGGGAGTCCTATTCGCCTACGTCCTGTCGGCAGTCCTTGTATTCGTCTCCATGGCCGGTTACGGCCACAGGAAGCTGGCCATATCTCCGGTTCCCCTCCGCAAGGGCCGGCAGTACAGGGAACTCCTGGGCTTCTCACTTCCCCTAATGGTGGCAGGCATTGGCGGCCTGATACTGAGCTGGACCGATATTCTCATGCTCGGCCGCTACGTCACGTCCGCGGAGGTTGGCTTCTACAACGTAGGCATGTCCCTGGCGCGGCTTCTCCTGCTCGTCCTTACGGCCACGGGATTCATC